>DATFXZ010000553.1:0-10599 GCA_035315305.1 Terriglobia bacterium
CCCGGACCCACGGTAAAATCGGCACGCAACTGTTGTATCAGCTTTGAATTTGCCGTGAAAGTTACTTCTTTGTGAATCGTGTTCGGATCGCGCGCATCGATGATTTGTATCCGAAACACATTGCCGGTCATGAATTCATCCGGCGAATAAATGTAATTACCGCCATAAGCCTGGTCGTCCAGATGGCGTCTTTTTTCTTCCTCGGTCCCTTCCACAATCTGTCGTCCGGGCATGATCGGGTCCAACAGCTGACCATCGCGGTAGACTCGGAACTCAAGAAATTCGCCTTTGAATTCCATTTCAGGTTTTTTGCCGAAACGAAGCACAGGCGGGATCATGCGCGATGCCACGCTCCGTTTTGCCGGACCCGTATCAGGTCGGATATCAAACGTGACAGCATAATCGAGCGCGGTTTCAGTTGAGCGATGCCACTCGTAGTAAGGCTCCTGAAAGTCGCGATTCGAATCCGGCGAAGTGGCTCCGCGTTGCGTTCGGTTCGACGTGCGCCGTTTTTCGTGCATCGCCTGAACCTTCGCGATAAGGACAGGCGTTATCGCCGTCACATTGAAATCCCCGGCTTTGAATTTGTACACATTCAGGTCCAACGTCTCGGTCTCGATTTTTTTGTTCAGCACATCGACCGGATAACGTACCGAGCTTACGGATCGGAGTTGGTTTGCAGGGGGCTCGGTGTCCATGCTTTCAGCCACCAGTTCCGGTGACGACAAAAAGTCGCGCAGCGCGGCGATGCGGATAGCGCCGCCGATATTGCCTTCACCAAACGTGTTGATGGCGACCACTTCACCGTCCGCGTTCATCAACGGCCCGCCGGAATTGCCGGCTTGCAACAGAAAATCGCCGAGGACAATCGCTTCGCCGACTTTAGAAAGAATTCCCTGAGTCATCAAAAACTTCTGATTCAGCGGGGATCCAATCGCCACAACAGGGATTCCGACCTTCATCGTCGCTTCTCTCTCTTCCGACAGCACCCGCAACGGTTGAATGCCTTCGACGACCTCGCTGTTCACTTTGAGAACGGCCATGTCATAGTGAGGATTCACGGCTGCCACCACAGCCTTCACCTTTCGCCCATCCGGAAACTGCACGGCGAGATATCGCGAATGCCGAATGACGTGATAGTTCGTTGCGATGTGACCAAAGGGCGTTACGAGGAATCCCGAGCCGGAACCATCATCCGTCGTGACCTGAACAACCGCCGGAGCTGCAGCCTCATACAGTTTAGAGTAGTCGTACGCTATAGCTTGAGCTAAGACGGCGGAAGGCAAAATGCAAATCGCGAGCAATAAGCCGGAAGCGGTTTTCATAACCTTCTCCTGCCGTTGTAGGAGCAAGAGGGCTGCCAAATACGAGCTACATTAATTTGTGCGCTTTACCAAGCGCGACCAGGAATATGGCGCTCTTTCCTTTGGCGTGAGGCGAGAAGAAATCCGTCACGTCGTCATCGAAGAATGTAAGGCCGGTTGCACCCAGGCGCTGGGCATAAGAGGCGATATACATTTTTCCACCGAGGATTCCCGCTTCGAGTTGCACCGCTCTATAGCCGCGGTTGCCCATCCATTCGAGGATCCAATTCAAATCAGCTAAAAAAAACACATCGGCGGCGGCATCGCCGGGCAGGTCCTGCTGAAGACCGAGATAATGCGCCTCGTTGCGAAAATCGCCCTGCTTCAGACATTCGAGATCCCCGCTATCACGGTGATAAAAATACGCGCCTGGTATCATTCCGGCCACAGAGTTGATGATGAGGTACAGATCATTCAGCAACGGGAACCCGGACCAAACACCTTGTGTCGAGGCCCGCAGGATCGTGGAAAGTTGTTCGAGCGTCATCGGCGTGCGTTCAAATTTTCTAGTCGATCCTCGCCGCAGAATCACTTGCTCGATCGTATCGCTTGGAGACATAGGGGCAGCCCCCACGTCCCCCGCAACTTTTCGTGCGTCGCGAAGTATCCGTGTGCGCCAATCACGTACTTCCTCGACCGATTCCAAGGAGGATGCCGTGTGAATTTCCCGCAACTCCGGATACTCGACTTCGCTCTGCGAGAGAGGCACAGTCGGAAACGACAACCTGGGCATTTCACGCGGTCGCTCCTGAGGTTCGCCGTCCACCCGACCAATGCTGACCATCGAGAATGCAACTTCATGTTGAGTATCCAAGTCCAACAACCGGTTCACCTCGGAATCGACAAATCCCAGTACCACTCTTGAAGGCAACTGAAGTGCGGCCGACATCGCGAGCATGTTTGCCAAAATCGTTCCATTGTCCCAGCCGAAATGCCGATAGGTTCGCGCGCGATATTTCCACGCGTTCCGCCAGTATGTTCCTGCACAGATAATCGTGACCGGAGCGTGTACAACAGTCTCTTCGCTCGCGGACGCGTCGACCAGCACACCGCGAAAATCTCCGGCCCTCAACAAACGCAGCGCGAAGTCGCCCGGTCCGAAGTGATAGAGACCGGCCTTCAGTCCCGGCACATCTGCACACACGAGGTACAATTCGAATTCATACAAAGCTCCGGTGCATGAAGCTGCGCGGAAATAGATTTCTCCGCCCGGGTACGTCTTTTTCTTTGTGATTCCCGCAGAGAAATAAAGAATGCGCACCAGGTCAGCCAACGTCGGAATCTTTTCACCTTCGACGGCTACATCTGTTGCGGAAATCGCCGACAAAGCAGAAATCCCGGTCGGATCCGCATCTCGCGGCAGGGAAATAGGGTCCAGCGTCGTGTAGATCTTCAGAGGGAGCGGTTGATTTGCCCAATCCAGATAATGCCGGTTAGCCTGCAAACTCCATTCGGAATGCTTGGTGGCGTTGTGGTATGCCCAGGCCCGGCCGGTGTCGTCGTTCGCGGTGTTAGAAGACATGATTCAAGTATAATGATCGGCGATATGAAAGAGACGAAGCAGAACATTCGGTATCTAGGTTTTGAAAGTACTGAAGATGGCCGTCGTTTTGATTTCTCCATTACCGCGGCCGGGGAAGAAGCCAAGCGAGTTTCTCTCATAATTCCCGCGCTGATGTTCAAAGGCGCGAACAAGATCACCTTTCAGGAGAGTGCGAAGATTTGTTACGAAAAGCTTCGCGTCTTGATCGAGCGCGAAAGACTCGAGGAGCAGGCCCGCATCCGGCTGACCGGCGATGACATCGCTCAATTTCGTCATATCCCGCGCGGCCGCCCACGTCCGCCGAAGCCGGAAAATTAGACTCTCAGATTCAAGCCGTATGTGGTGACGGCCCAATAAAAACGGTGAGCGACATCTATCCCCAGGGCTTCCGTCAATTCGAACATCAAGGCTGGCAAGAAATCGCTTCGCGGTATCACGAGGGTTTTGCGGTTGTAACCATACAGGCTGTGCCGGCGCTGCTCGACGCGGCGCGCGTGACCAAAGGCACTCGAGTACTCGACGTTGCTTGCGGTCCGGGCTACGTCGCAGCGGCAGCGGCGGCGCGGGGTGCTACCGCGATGGGAATCGATTTTTCGTCGGAAATGGTCGAGGAGGCGCGAGGACGTTATCCCGGTATCGACTTTCGGGAAGGTGATGCTGAAGAGCTTTCCTTTCCGGACTCCAGCTTCGATGCCGTCGTGATGAATTTCGGACTGTTACATCTTGGCCGGCCGGAGGAAGCAATTCGTGAAGCGCAGCGCGTTCTAAAGTCCGGTGCCCGGGTTGCATTTACGGTATGGGATACCCCGGACAAGGCTCAAGGAATGGGGATCGTACTCGAGGCCATTCAAAAATACGGCAATTTGAATGTGCCCGTTCCTCCAGGCCCGCCATTCTTCCGGTTCAGTGACCCCGATGAATGCAGACGTGTACTGGGGGCGGCCGGCTTCGTGGACGTCACCGTCGAGAACGTACCACAAACCTGGCGGCTATCTTCTCCAGATGCGCTGTTCGATGTTATGTACAACGGTTCCGTCCGAAATGCAGCGCTTCTCCGCGCACAAAAGCCGGATGTGCTGGAAAAGATCCGTGATGAAATCCGAGTTCAGGTTGAGCGGGCTCGAAACGAACTCTCTATGCCGGCTGTGCTGTGCAGTGGGGAAAAAGTGTGAGTGAACTGGTCCGCCGTTTGGGCCCGCAAATATATTCCGCTCCTCGTGAGGAGGGGACTAATCTATGCTCATTTTTCACAATTGACCTTCATGATCCATTGGGGCAAACCTTGTAGCAGTTGCTCCGTAGAATAAATGAACGAACGACTGCCCGGCAGATATGCAACGCTCTCCTGCTGTTGCAGGAAGTTCAGCCGGATCTTTTGCTGTTGTTTGAAATCCATGCTGTACTCGACAGCATCCATGTAAGTCAGCACCAGGAGCCGCGTTCCGTCATCCGAGATCGCCATATCCGTCGGTCTTCCACCGGGCTGTAACGTAATGACAGGCGTCAACGTTTGCAGTACAGCGTTCGGATTGGCTTTGTACAAACGCGCCGGGTTTTCCTTCGTCAGAATGTAGATGTCGCCATTAGGGTGGACGGCCATGCTTTCGGCATCATGGGGGCCGTCTGGATACAGAAGTTTCAACCGGCTGCGGGCCTTCACGGTTTGCGAAAAACTTCGCACTTCGTCGACAACGACAATCTCGATCGATTTGCGTTTGACGTCGTTATCACCAATATCGCCAATGTAAAGGCACGAAATCGAATCTTTCCCAGGGCAGCGTCCCAGGCTCAACGCCTCCGTATCTTCCGGTTCGAAATCATTGATTCTCACCGATCGGGTATCTTTGCCGTCCATGCCCGTGATGAAGAACTTACCGGTCTCTCCAGAGTCGTTGATGTGATACAGCCGGCCCGGAAATTGCCTCGACGCTGCGAGCCCACTCGCCTCTGTTAATTGAACTTGCAGTTCTCCGATCCGGACCGCCTCACTCCACTGCTTGCACAGTTGAGCGTCTACCGTTGTCGGCAAGAGACCTATAAGAAAAAAGCCAGCAGTCCGATAAATTCCTTGAATCGCCGTCACCTTCTCTATACTAAAAATATGAAGAATAAGTCGGAGTCCCCGGCTCATGCCTTCTATGCGGAAGTTCTAAAAATCCTCAAAGAATCGAAATTCACTTTCATGGTAGGCGGAGGGTTTGCAGTCGTGGCTTATACCGGACTGCACCGTCCCACCAAGGACATCGATTTTTTCGTTAAAGCAGGCGATTACCCGAAAATCTTGAACAAATTTACGTCGTTAGGTTTCAAGACCCAGGTCGACGACGAGCGGTGGATCGCTAAAATCTTCAAGGGGAAATTGTACGTCGATCTGATCTTCGGTTCTTCAAATCTTATTGCTCCGGTCACCGACGACTGGTTCAAAGATTCCCAGACGGCAAAGGTCTGTAATTACGAGGTCAAGATTCCTTCTGTTACGGATCTGATCTGGTCAAAGGTTTTCATTCAGAATCGCGGACGGTACGACGGCGCGGACATTGCCCATCTCATATTGATGAAGAATCAGGAAATCAACTGGGAACGGCTGCTCTGTTCGATGGAGCAATACTGGGAGGTCTTGCTGATACACCTGCTGAACTTCCGTTTCATTTATCCCTCCGAGCGAGAAAAGATTCCAAGCTGGCTGCTGCGCGAGTTGCTGTCGCGATTGCAGCACCAGTTCGAATTGCCGACGCCAAAAATGAAGGTGTGCCGCGGCAGAATGTTCTCTGTAGCCGATTACGCGGCAGACGTGATGGAGCTTGGTTTCGCAGATGTGGTCGGAGGGGAAAATGAGCGAAGGGCAGGATAGCCTGCGCGTCGCCGCACTCGGCGACCTGCACGTTCATCAAACCTCGACCGAGAACCTGCAAGGTCTATTCGACAGAATTTCGCAAAATGCGGACGTGTTGGCATTGTGCGGCGATCTGACAAATCTCGGCATGCCGCAAGAGGCCGAACGTTTGGTGAACGATCTTCGCTCGTGCCGGATCCCAGTTGTCGCTGTCCTCGGAAACCATGATTATCAGAGCGGTCGCGCCGAAGAATTGAAGCAGGTCTTGCGCGCAGGTAAGGTCGTAGTGCTCGAGGAGACCGAAACGTTTGAAATCAAAGGCGTCGGATTTGCCGGCGCGAAAGGATTTTGTGGCGGCTTCGATAAGCACATGCTTGCGCCATTCGGCGAAGACCCTATCAAGCACTTCGTTAATGAAGCAGTCAGTGAGTCGCTAAAACTTGAAGTCGCGTTGAACAGTCTACGCACGCTGAAAACCGTAGTCGTGCTGCATTACGCACCCATTCCAGGAACGGTAGCGGGCGAACCGCTGGAGATCTATCCATTTCTGGGCTCATCGAGATTGGCCGAGACGATCGACCATTTCGATGTGAGCGTCGTGTTTCATGGGCACGCGCATCACGGATCATATGAAGGAAAGACGGTGAAAGGTACTCCTGTCTACAATTGCTGCATGCAGCTTATGCAGAGGATTAATCCTGATCAACCCTACGCGCTCGTCGAGGTCTGATTTTGTGCCTTTTTGTGGCTAATCCTCTTCCGCCGGCGCACCAGCCATAGACGCGAGATCCTGCTGCTTCACTTTCTCGACGTTGAATTTGGCGGCCCTGTCCCGCATTGTCTTCAGGACGTCGTCGACTTTTGGCGGCTCACCTTTGATCCATCGCAACGGATTTATTCGGGCAACGACAAATGTGCGCAAGTACGGACTTGTCAAGCCTCGGTCCTTAAGTCGCTTCACGACGTCAGCGACCTTCTCCTCCAAATCGAGCACCATTTCCGCCCTTTTCTCGTGTTGCTTGACCGTGCTTTTCAACGGCTCTTCTTCAAACTGCTCGAGCCGGCGAAGAATCGGGTGGTATGCGCCACCCGCAAACATAGGCTTTTTTTCGTAACAGAACCCCAGTGTGACAAGCGCCGCCTCCTCCAAATAGAACGCGAACTGATCCTCTTTCCTCGAGGCATCCTCGTCGATCAGCCCACGGTAAATGCGCGCGACCTCGAGTGATCGCTCCTTCAGGTTGTGTGCCTTCTCCGTATTTAGCGCCAGGATCTGCCAGGCGAGTTGTCGATCGGGCGTAATCAGCGTAGTGATGGCCCTCGCTCCCAGACGACGCATTGCTTCGAGCCGATGCCGTCCATTTGGTGTCCAGAAGCCGCGCTCCGGGGCGGGCACGCTGATCACTGGATCGAGAAACGTTCCGGTCTTTTCGATAACCGCCGCGAGTTTCTTGTGGTGGGCTTCAGAGAGATCTCGCTGAAATGGTGTTGGCTCGATGCTATCGATCGGCATGACCGCAATGACCAGCGGCGACCCGCCCAGCGGATCGCGGCACGATCCAACGACACTTCCGCCATCTCTTTCGACTCGGGTTACAACTTCACGAATGTCCGCGGACGAAGCATCCAGGCGGCACTCTATCGCTTCCAGTCCCTTCGTTTTCGGCGTCGCCTTACGCGACGCTCGCTTACGCTTGGCTGCTGGTTTCGCCGGCATAGATCCCTTTCGGATTAATCATAGAACGCCGGTGACTTCTTCAACTGCGCATACGCCAGAATGTCGTGCTGGATCCAGAGTGTCGCCTTTTTTTCTTTCAGAAGAGCCTCCATTTTTGCTTTGGATGCAACCTCCAGCTCTGGATTTCCAAGCGCCGCGAAGGGCGTGAAATCCTTCAAAGTCCGTTCTGCCGGATAGTGATAAAGATCCCCGCTCATCACAACGGATCCAGTGTTTCTCAAGTTCACTAGAAGAGACTGATGTCCCGGGGTGTGTCCTGGAGTCGCGACGATCACCACACTGCCGTCGCCGAACACATCATAGTCTCCATCGAGCAGCACGCTCTTGCTGTTCTTGAGAGCGCTGAATCTGGATGCCGCGCTACTTGGATTTTGAGGCGGTGTATCCGGGAACATCGCCACGCGCTCCGCTTTTTGCACAAGCCAAGTCGATCCCGCAAAGCTGTTGGCATTGGCCGAATGATCGTAATGATTGTGAGACAAGGCGAGATATGTGATGTCGGACGGCTTATAGCCGATTTCAGCCAGCTGGCTGCGCAGTGTTTTGTGAACAGTGGCTCGGGCTTCGGTGGTCCCTCCGGGCTGAATCAAATCATCAGGGATGACGCCGGTGTCCCACAGTAGCGTCCCTCGCGGATGAACGACCAGATATGCCGTCACCGACATGTCTGTGGTCGTGACGCCTCGAGCCAGCAGCACGTCCGGATTGCCGCTCTTCAACGTTCCACAATCGAAAATGTACAGCTTTACGGCCGACGCCGTTTGTGGCGTCGGGCTTAAGGCGAAGAGTCCGGCAAAGATCGATAAAAACAGTTTCACGAGCACGACGTTTATGTCTCCTCATCCACGGTGAGTTGCTTTTGCGCAATTGTAATCACCACAGAGACACAAAGACACAGAGAAAGCTTACGGCACAGCTGTGAAAGTGGGGCACAGGTCTGACGAAGTTTCGGCACGCAAACTCAAGCAGTTAATGTGCGGCCTGAGGCGTGCATTGATTGCCGCCAGTGCGCAACGTAGTTCCGTAACCTTTCTGATTCAGTGAAGTCTTAAGAGACAAACGTATGCATGAAACCGCGAGAGTTGCTCGAACAATCTGGCTGCGAACCGACCGTCCGGTGGTTCCGACGAACGCAATGGACTGGCGTCATCTGCCGGTAATTCAAAACGCTCTGCACCAGGGATTATTTGCCATCAGGGACATGAAACGAGCCGAGTTCTACGAAATAGAAGTCGCGGACAACTGGTATTACATCCATATCCCGAGCCGTATAGCTGGCGTGTATCTCATCGCTGCCGGCCGAGAGTCCGCAGCAAAGCGAAACGTCCGACGTTCGAATTCGGTTGCGGAAGAGGCCCTATCACGGGTTTGAGTCTGATGCGCCAGGGCGGGGCCTCCGATTCCCCACCCACGGCGCGGTGCACGCTAAGGAGGTTGGTGCAACGCATTTATCGGCACATGCCGAATTCCTATCAATGGCTCGAACGTCTAGCACTGGGCACTTTGGTGCCGGTGCTGGCTGCCAATCCAATAACAGGGCGCGTGCAGCGTCCGCAACTCTCGAGACGGTCTGTGAGCGCCCCCTGCCGCCTTCGGCTATTCTCCCCCTCGTGAGGGGGAGCCGCGAGCGAAGCGAGCGAGGGGGTCGCTCACACGACATCTCGAATTGGAGTTGCAACACGCTCTACACCCGCTGAAGCAAAGGGCGAAGCTCGCGGATGTTCTTCATGTTTTCGACATCGAGGAGTCCCTCGATCAGTTTGGCGCTGGCCGAGACGCCGAGAACTGGCATCATCAACTCGCGAGCCTTCGCCACGACTTGAGCGCGGGTCATCGGATTACCTTCCGTACCAAGCACGGGCCCGACATCCTGGGTCACACGTGTCCCATCCGTCAGAACGACAGTCAGGAGCGATTGTCCTGCAGCAGGATCGAGCCGCACCTTGGCGCGGTGGCGCAGGACGACGGGATCCTGCATGCGCGGCTTGTCGTGGGCCGACCGGAACGTTAGGTCTTTGTCCAGTAGCATGACCGCAAGGATGTGCTGGATACAGATATCCGGCATTTCACGATTGTTTACGACAGACGTGCGCGGATCCATTCGTACGATGATCTCGCGTACCTGGTCCGCTTCGAGGGGACGGTGTTTCAGCATCGTTTCGAGGGCATCTAACGGCGCCTGAATCGGAGACCCGACTGTCCATTTTTTGATGCTCGTGCGCACGATTTCGTAACGCTCACCCAGTCGGTCAATGAGTGCGTTCGGATCGCCGTGAGGCTCGTTCGCGAGCAGGAAATTGTCCTCGCCGGAAAGGATATCGTCGACGCCAGTCCACCCGGAATGAACCAGCAACGCAGATGTGACACCACTACGAGCGGGCATACCGCCGAACGCGAAACCTTTCTCAATGTGATCCGTATCGCGCGTCCATGCGGCAATACCCGATGACTGCTGGGCCGTGTAGTCGATCAACCAACGCATCTGCTGGGGATTCAGACTTGCAGCACAACCTGCCGCCGCGCCGGCGCCGAAGATTCCACCAATACTGTGGGTGCTCTTGTGCGTGTCGAACACACCGGGCCGTAACGCCGTGAGCATGCGAGCGCCGATGTCGTAGCCCAACGCGACGGCTCGCACGAAGTGTATGCCGGTGACGCCGAACTGCTCGCCGACAGCTAGTGCGGAAGGCACGACGTTGCAGCCTGGATGCCAGCCGGAAGGCCACGAATCATCGGTTTCGTCAGCGTGCGCTATCACTCCGTTTGCGAGTGCGGCTTCGATTGGACCGCACACCACGTTCGATGCGGCGACCGTCGCGATTTTCTCACCGCCATAGGCTCGAGCGAACTGGATCGCAGCCCGGCCCGGAGGTAGTTCGGCGCCTGAGATCATGGCCGCGAAAGTGTCCAGGATATGTTGCTTCGCCTTCTCGAGTACTTCGTTCGGCAGCGGCCGGTTTCGAGCCTCGCTCATGTATGTACTCAGTTTCGTCATTATCGGACCGGCAGGCTCGCCTGCAACCGCAGGACGCTTGGGAAATACGGCGGCTGCAATAGCGCCCCCTGCTCCTTGCAACAGGCGGCGACGGGTCAGGTTCATGATGTGAACTCCTCGCGCAAG
>DATFXZ010000554.1:0-2593 GCA_035315305.1 Terriglobia bacterium
TCAGTGTCGTTTCCGAGTTCTTTCGGAGTGCCGGATCGAAAAATCGATCCGTTGTTGATGATATAAGCGCGGTCAGTGACCTGCAAGGTTTCTCTGACATTGTGATCGGTTATAAGAACCCCGATCTGCTTAGATTTCAGATGATTAATGATTCTTTGAATCTCCAGCACAGTGATCGGATCAATGCCGGAAAACGGTTCGTCCAATAACATAAATTTAGGCGAAATCACCAACGATCGGGCTATTTCCACTCGGCGTCTCTCCCCACCGGACAGGGTGTCGGCCAGGCTTTTTCGTACGTGACCAATCCCAAATTCCTCCAGCAGATTTTCCATCCTCTCACGTCGTTCCTTTCCCGAAAGAGGCAACGTCTCCAGAATGGCCATCAGGTTGGCCTCAACGGTTAGTTTGCGGAACACAGATGCTTCCTGCGGAAGATAGCTGATTCCATTTTTCGCCCGCAGATACATGGGCAAATCCGTTATGTCATGCTCTCCAAGCTGCACGGAACCCGAGTCCGGCCGGGTCAAGCCAACGATCATGTAAAACGTTGTCGTTTTGCCGGCTCCATTTGGTCCTAGCAATCCAACGACCTCTCCCTGACCGACAATGAGACTGACGTTGTGAACGACTTTGCGGCCTTTGTAGGATTTTGTGACACCGACGGTTGTGAGCGCAGTCATTTTTTATCGTTTTTGACGGGATGCTTTGTAACAGTGCGCTCGCCATTGCCGCCCGTTACAGACATGGTCTGGCCCTTGTTCTTCATGACCAGAGTGGAACCTTGCACCAGGCCGTGTTCTTTATCACGGACCTGAGCGTTTTTGCCGGTGAGCGTCACAACGTCCGTTGCGGCATCGTACACCGCCCGTTCACCTGTGCCGCGCTGATCTACTCGTGTGACCACTACGCCGCCGCTCGCGACGATCTCAGTGACGTTTCCGTCACGGAAATTAGCAGTCAAATCCGGCGTCTCCAGAATCATATCCTGCTTTTTCGCCTCGACATGCCCTAGATATTTCATCACGCCCGATGAATCGTCATAGTCGAGCGTATCTGAAGTCGCGCGAATGTTCTGAATATAGGATTCGACTTTACCTCCGGGTGCAGCTTCAGCGTGTACGGTTAAGTTCTGCTCCCCTTGACCTTTCGCCTTCAGCCGCTCGGCTTTGATATAGGTGTCTTCACGCCACAATTGAACGCTACCGGTATAAAACATCGAATCCGCTCCGCCCTCCGCGCGGGCCGCTTTGACGAGGACCCTCTGGTTCGGGTTTTTCATTAACGTGGAGACATTCTTTATTGCAACGAAAGAATTGTCTTTCTGGTTTACTCGGATCTGGGCAGCTTGAAGTTGTTTCTCGGAATCGTTGACAACCGGCGAGCCTTCCAGAGTAATGACGGTCCCCCCTTCGTCGAACCGGCCCGTCTGAGCCCGGCCTTCATATTCAGAAGTGCGAAAATAGAAATCTCCCGTCTGCACAAGTTCCTGAAGCGTATTTGAGTGGCTATCGAAACGAGCCCGCGTCTGGTTTGATGAGCTCTCCTGGCCGCCTTCTTTCTTCAAAGTGGCGCGTCGAACGGTGTTGAATATGAAGACGTTCTCGCCGTTCTCAATCACGAAGTCTTTCCCCTCAATAGTGGAATCGCCGACTTTGAGTAGCGAACTGTCGGTCGTTCGAACGGAACCTGTCGCGTTCGTCCAAATTTCTGACGACTCGAGCGTTTGATCCGAACCAAGGACCATTCGCGCATTCTGTCGTGCCTCGAGCGTGTCGACCTTGCCATCTTTCAGTGTCGTATCGATCTCAGCGCCACTGATGCGCTGGTTTTTCTCGCCGCCCATCTTCTCGATATCGACGTTACCGCGGGTTTTGACCCGTTCGGCTGTTCCGTCCGGAGAAAGGATGGCTTCCAGCCACGCGGCTCGAAGTTTCCAGGATTCCTTTGTTGTCGAGGATTGAGACTCGGCGGTGACATTACCTTCGACATTGATCATCTTGGGCTTGTACGTGCCCGGCTCCAGATCGGCCCGTCCTGTTGAACCGCGAATCCAGCCATTTTTCGATTTGAAGGACACCTCGCCCGACATCGTGGTCCAGTTTTCTTTTTGTTGAAACAAGGCCGTGCCCGTTTGAATTTCCGCGTGATCCGGAGTTTGGATGTTGACGTTGCCGATAAGTTTCAGCAGGCCGGTATTCATTGCATATTCAAAACGGTTTGCCCGGCCGACTGTGCCGTTCTGTTCAAGAGTGGCTGGTTGAGGAGCGGTAACGATGCCTTCGTGATCGTTGTAGATGAGCATCTCGGTGCGGACCGTAGTTTTCTCATCGAGCTGCACTTCGATATTCCCATTACAGGTGAAATCGTTCGTCGCCTGATCGAACGCGCAGTTTTTTCCACGTATGTTTCGCGTGGGATCGCGTTCGGTCGCGCCGTACACCAGGACGTCAACGTCCTGGAGTACGTACTTATCGTCTTCGTATCCAAGACTCTGCTTGGCGTGAACGGTGAATTTCGTCCGACCGCCCTCAGTTCTGGAGTAGGAAAAACCGTCGGACCGCACAGAGACGCCGCGCGGCAACTTGGTTGC
>DATFXZ010000555.1:0-5901 GCA_035315305.1 Terriglobia bacterium
TCGAACCCAATCGTCTGGTAAACCTGTCTTCACCAGGTCCGAAACAGGGCGGTACGTCTTGCGGAGATATTGGCGGCTGCGAGTCGGTATTCAGCTACCCCATGTTCCGTGATCTTGAACGGAACCAGGATGTCTTCACCGGCATTGCAGCCCATGTCTTTTTCGGCGCGAACCTTGCATATGGTGGGCAGACCGAGCACGGCCGGGGACTCGTCGTGTCGGGCAGCTACTTTCCGGTGCTGGGTCTGCAACCTGCTTTGGGCCGACTGCTGGCCCAGACCGATGATGGAACTATCGATGAGCCACATGTTGTTGTTCTGAGTCACGACTATTGGCGGAAGCGCTTCGCCGAGAATCCAGGCATTCTCAATCAAACTCTCACCATCAATGGACAGCCGATGACGATCGTCGGCGTCGCCCCGAAAGATTTCCAGGGCACCACCATTGGAGCCGCAGCACAAGTATTCTTACCCATAACGATGATGCGTTTCGCATGGCCGGGCTTTGACAGTTTTGAAAACCGCACGCAGTACTGGGCATACCTTTTCGCACGACTCAAACCCGGCGTAACAATGGATCAGGCAGCGTCCGCCATGAACGGGCTCTATCACAACATCATTAATGATGTGGAAGCTCCGCTCCAGCGGATGAGCGAACAGACTCTGGTACGTTTCAAGGCGAAGCAAATGAAGCTTGACCCCGGCAACCGTGGTCAAAGCCAGATGCATACCGAAGCCAAGATCCCATTAGTCCTGCTGCTCGGCGTAACGACGTTCGTCCTTCTCATTGCGTGTTCCAACATTGCGAATCTCCTGCTCGCTCGTGGTGCCACTCGCGGAGCTGAGATGGCGGTCCGGCTGTCGATTGGAGCAAACCGCCGGCAACTTGTCGCACAGCTTTTGTGGGAATCGTGCCTGCTGGCGTTGTTCGGTGGAATTGTAGGACTTGTGGTTGGCCGTTGGACGCTGGCTTTCATCGCATCGTTGGTGCCTGCAGAAGTGTCAGTGCTGAAATACGAAATAGACACGACAGTACTGCTCTTTACGGCAGCCGTGACGATTGGAACGGGTATTCTTTTCGGATTATTCCCGGCTCTGCACAGCACGCGTCCCGATCTCATTTCCGCATTGAAAGGACAGTCCGGCCAGCCCAGCGGCGCTCGTGCGGCGGCGCGTTTTCGAACGATTCTTGCAACGGGTCAGATTACGCTGTCGATGGCGCTTTTGATTTTGGCGGGACTGTTCATGAAGAGTCTCTTTAATGTCAGCCGAGCCGATCTTGGCTTGAAAGCCGACAACGTCGTGACGTTCCGCGTATCGCCTGGACTGAACGGTTATGCGCGAGAGCGGATGCTGGCATTGTTCGAGCGCATCGAAGATGACATAGCAGCCTTACCCGGTGTGACAAGCATCACGACATCAACTGTACCGGTGCTCTCCGGAAGCAACTGGGGCAGCAACGTTAAAGTCCAGGGATTCGAGAGCGGGCCGGACATCGACTCGCATTCGATGTACACGTTTATCGGACCCGCCTACTTCCGAACACTCGGTATCAGTGTGATGTCCGGCCGGGAGTTCACGCGCAGCGATGCGGCCAAGGGGACAAAGGTCGCAATCGTGAACGAGCAATTTGCGAAGAAATTTAGTCTTGGACGCGACGTGGTAGGAAAACGAATGTCGTCGGGTAAGGGAAATGAGCTGGATACTGAGATCGTAGGGCTGGTGCAAAACTCGAAATATTCTGAAGTCAAACAGGAAATGCCACCCGTTTTCTTCCGCCCTTATCGACAGAGTGAGGAACTGGTCGCGATCAGCTTTTATATCCGTACGTCGCTCGATCCGGGCCAGTTGCTCCGGGCCATTCCTCCTGTCATTGCAAGGATTGATCCCAACCTGCCGGTACAGGATCCCCGCACGCTGCCAGAGCAAATCCGCGAGAATGTACTCGTCGACCGAGTCATCAGCCTCCTGTCGGCGATTTTCGCAGGTGTAGCGACAATGCTGGCTGCCGTAGGTCTCTACGGAGTACTGGCCTATACAGTTGCGCAGCGGACAAGAGAAATCGGTTTGCGCATGGCATTAGGTGCTGCGCCGCGTACGGTTCTTAGGATGGTGTTACGGCACGTCGGATGGATGACTGTAATCGGAGGAGCGATCGGCGTTGCCGGTGCTGTCGGCGCCGGACGATTCGCGTCGTCGCTACTCTACAAACTCAACGGCTACGATCCCGCGGTGCTCGGTATCTGCGTCATCGTGCTGGTACTCATTGCGTTTGGAGCAGGGTTCATTCCGGCACACCGCGCTTCACGGGTTGATCCGATTCACGCGCTTCGGTACGAGTAACAGGCTTGTCCACTGCCATAACCGCCATAGTCAATCCGGCAGCAGGTCATGGTAAAGCCTCTGAGACATGGGAGAAGGTTCGAGCGCATTTGAAGTGTGCCGTCGAAACAGTTCGAACTGAGGGACCGGGGCACGCGACGCGTATCGCTGCACAAGCGCTGGCGCGGGGTGCGGATACCGTCGTCGCCGTGGGCGGCGATGGCACGATTAATGAGGTCGTCAATGGATTCTTCGAACAAGACAAACTGATTTCGAATAGAGCATCTTTGGCGATCGTGCCGCATGGCACGGGTTCCGACTTCATAAAGATGCTCCAAGTGCCCGCTGACGCCGAGACGGCTGCGGCCGTCATTCAGGACAAAAATCACCGCCTGCTCGATTTGATGAAGGTGCGGTACACAAAACTCGACGGAACTCCCGCCTCACGTTACGCCATCAACATCACCAGCTTCGGAATGGGTGCCGCCGTTGCGTCGCGTGTGAACCGATCCTCGAAGGTCTTCGGCAGAAAAATTTCGTTCCTGCTGGCGACGGTGCGAACCGCCATGACCTTTTCGGGAAATTCCGTCTCGATCTGTTTTGATAACTCGAAGACGATTGGCGCAGAAGTCACGAATGTAGCCGTAGGCAATGGGAAGTATCAAGGCGCCGGGATGCTGGCCTGTCCTCGTGCTGCAATCGATGACGGCTTTCTCGACGTGACGGTCGTCGAGTTTTTGCCCGCGTTGCAGCTGCTCCGAAATCTGCCGCTGCTCTACAACGGCAAGATCTATTCACATCCAAAAATCCAGTTTCATCGCGTTCAATCCCTGCGCGTGGATTCCCAGAAAATTGTTTTTGTTGAGGTTGACGGTGAAACGATCGGACGCCTACCAATTGAAATTTCGGTGATGCCGCAGGCGATCCGCATGAGTGTAGGAAAAATGAGCAGCACAGAATGACATTGATACTCAATAACCCAAATGCTTATTGACAACGTTCATCAGCGGCTCTCCTTTTCGAAATCGATCCAGGTTTTCAAAGAAACATTCGAACGCAGGGCCCAAGAATCCTTCCACGCGATCCGCCGTGTGCGGTGAGAGCAGCACATTCGGCATTCCCCAGAAGGGATGCTCGGATGGGAGCGGCTCAGTGTTGAAAACGTCCAATGCTGCGCCGCGGATTCGTCCGAACTCGAGCGCTCGCACCAGCGCAGCTTCGTCGATAACCGGTCCTCGACCGATGTTTATGATTACGGCCGACGGCTTCATTGCTGCGATTTCCGCTTCGCCGATCAGGCCTCTCGTGTCCGGAGTCAGCGGGGTGACGACGAGAATGTAATCACTCGTTGCCATCAGTTCCTTGAGCTGACCCGGACCGTATGTTTGGTCCAGCGGAGAATCGCCCTCGAACAATTCCGGCCGGCGCCTCACCGCGGCGATTTTCATTCCGAAGACACGCGCCCGTGCAGCAGCAGCGGCGCCAATGGACCCGAAGCCCACGATACCAAGGGCGCTGCCGCTCAGGCTCGTGCTGATAAACGGCTGCCACACGCCTTGCTCCTGCTGTCGAATGATTCGCCGAAAGTCGCACGCGAAGAAAAGCATTGCTGCAATAGCCCAGTCCGCCAAGGGCCACCGGAACACACCACGGCCGTTAGTCAACGTCGCTGGATGCACGATTGTCTGCTTCAAAATCATCTCCACGCCAGTCCATAAACAATGTATCCAGCGCACACGATTGGCCAGCGGCAGAACGTTGGCTAGCAGATCGCCATCGAAATGAGCGAAAAGGAGGGCATCGGCGTCCGGGGCAAGACCCTTCAGTTTTTCAGGATCATCGCTGATAACGACTTGGATCTCTTGTCGGAGGCGCGATAACGGTCCCAAAAATGGAGCCGAGGGATCCGCAATTACGAGCAACGTGAGGCTAGACATCGCAGACGAAAAAATACCATCAACTCGTTGCCTTTTCAGCGAGAGCCAGCTATAAACGAGAAACTTTTTGATCAGGAAACCGTTCGTTGATGGAGGCGTTCACTGAATGAGTGAAATTCGTTGGCTACGCATTCTGGTCGGAGGGTTCTTGTCAGAACTCGCTCTCGTTGCCGTCTTCATTCCCGCTACGATTCTGCTCGGAGAACAACCCGGAAGATACGTCGCAGTTATCGGGTCGTTTATCATGCCTTTGTTTTTTGGGGTCTGGACGACGCAGCCTGTCAAATCGGGGCATGTTTTGCAGGGAATGCTCGTTGGAGCCGTTGGCATTCTGATCTATGTCGCTCTGACTCGAGCACAACCGGAACCCGCGCTCTACATCTTTGCCCATTTTCTAAAACTGATTGGGGGCGGCGCAGGTGGATATGTTGTGCAAACACGCCGCCGTAATATTGTAGGGACTGCCTGAAAGATCGCGGATCCCCTGGTCTCCTAGATCGAACTCCGCGACAGCCATCGACGCCGAGCCGTAATCGTGGCCGTAAGTCTTGCGTTTTTTGCTCCTGGGCTATACTCGAAAAACAAGACAAAATTGCAAAGGAGGAGCTAATGGCTTCGTTCGAAGAACTGAAAACGAAATATCAGTCTGTAATTCGGCAAGTTCAGGCTCAAGGCATTCAGGTCGCTAATTTGCACCAGCAGCAAGATGGCAAGCTGTTCATCAAGGGCACGGCCCCGTCGCTGGAAGCGGCGAACAAAGTCTGGGATGAAATCAAACGGATAAATCCGAAAATGGATGATATCGTTGCGGATTTTCCAGTTGATTCGTCAATGGCTGCAGCGCCAGCCTCGGCTCCGACCGGTTCTGCAAGCTCTCGGACTCAGATGTATACCGTCAAGGCGGGAGATACTCTGTCGAAGATCAGCAAGCAATTCTACGGAAACGCGAATGAATACATGAAAATATTCAACGCGAACAAGGATAAATTAAAAGATCCGGATCACATCCAGGTCGGGCAGGAATTGATGATTCCAGCCGCCTAATGGCTTTGCTGAACGCGGGCTTTAAAGCCCGCGTTTGTTCCCCGCGATCACGCAAACCTTCAGAATCACGAGAAGCTCTGAAATTTGCTCAACATCTCACTCAATTGAGATCCGATCCGATCGGAAACTCCGGGTATCTGCATCACCCTGTCGACTTCGGGTGTAAGCCGGTCCGCTACCGATGGCATGAACGAAGAAACAGAGCTCTTTGATTCCGCGGGTAACGATTCGAAACTATCGTGCATCTGATCGAGCCTGGAGTTCAGAGCCTCGAGTTTAGGAGCTGCGGCATCCGCCGAAGCCGGATCCTTAATGCTTCTGAGTATTCCGGCCGCCCCCGCTTGGGTGGAGATGAGCTGATCCTTCAGCCTGGTAACCTGGGCGATCCCACCGGTTTCCTCGCGCCCTGCTTGCGTTCGCCGCGAAGCATAATGCCAGATCAAACCGAGGCCTATCAGAAGCAACGCTAACGGCAACAGTGATCCGAGCCGGCTGCGTCTGGCTGGTTCTCTCGATCCGGCACGGTAAGTTTCCTCGTATCGACCCGTGTCGCGTGGGCCTCTTTCGGTTTCCGTAATATCGCGCAGCGGCTCTCGACC
>DATFXZ010000556.1:0-4478 GCA_035315305.1 Terriglobia bacterium
AAGGAACTCACCGAAATCGTCGATAAGAGGATCAAGCAGGTCATCGAAACGGTCAACAACGTCGGCGGCATTGAATTCAATGGCGGCCGGCGCCGTCAGATTCAGTTGTTGTTGGACGGAGATCGGCTGACGGCCTACGGACTCACAGCGGACCAGGTGCGTAACGCAATTGAGCGTCAAAACATCGAAATTCCTGGCGGGAACTTTATCGCCGGACCTTCCGAGATTGCGCTTCGAACGATGGGCCGCCTGACGAATGTCTCGGACTTCGGACGAATCATTATTTCTCAGCTAAACGGCTCCGTTATCACTTTCGGTGATGTGGGCCGCGTTTACGATGCTGTCCAGGAAGTTCGACAGATCGCCAGAGTCGACGGCCAACCCTCCGTTTCGCTCGAGATTCGCAAGCAATCGGGCTCGAATACCGTGGCCGTCGTCGACGCCGTCATGGCGAAACTTGACGCAATTAAGCCGACTCTGCCTGCGGACCTCACGATTGTCACCCGTCGCGACCAGTCCATTTTCATCCGGCGATCGATTGAAGATATCCAGCATCATCTCATCCTTGGCAGTTTCCTGGCGGCGATCGTCGTCTTCATCTTCCTGCGAAATATCCGCAGCACTGTCATTGCAGCGACAGCCATCCCAGTCTCTTTAATCGGCACATTTGCGGTCATGAAGGTCTTTGGCTTCACGCTGAACAACATGACGTTACTGGCGCTGTCGCTGGCCACCGGTATTGTTATCGACGACGCTATCGTCGTCTTGGAAAATATCTTCCGCTACGTCGAAGAAAAGGGGGTGACTCCGCGGGAAGCAGCCGCGGAAGCCACGAATGAAATCGGCCTGGCCGTAATGGCGACTACGCTTTCACTGGTCGTAATCTTCCTTCCGGTAGTCTTCGTTACGGGACAACTCGGGCAATACCTCTTGAGCTTCGGTATTGTTTCGGCGGCAGCGATTCTGTTTTCCATGTTCGTTTCTTTTACGTTAACTCCCGCACTCTGCTCGATGTGGTTGCGGTCCAGCGATGCTGCCCACCAGGGATCGAAAGATCGTGGTTTCTATGCGGCCATGGACCGTGTGTACGGTCACATGCTGCACTGGAGTTTGCGGCACCGTGTGGTCATGCTTATGATCGCCGTAGCTGTAACGGCGTCCGCAGCTCTGCTTTATCCGCGCATCGGACAGGAACTTGCTCCGGATGACGATCAAGGCGAATTCAACGTCAGCATCAACCTGCCTCGCGGCACTAGCCTGGATCGAACGCTCGACTATGTGAAAGACGTCGAAGACACAGTGCGAAAACTGCCTGAAGTGCAAACCGTCTTCACAAGCATTCAGCCCGGCAACGCGAATTACTTCGTCGGAATGACGCCGTTGGAAAAGCGCAAGCTTTCTCAGCAGGAACTGATGCGCCGGACTCGAGCTATGCTCGTCAGCCGCTACCGCGCGCCTGGTATAAGAATTAACGTATCGGGTGGCACCGACATTTCAGGAGCTTCATCAGCAGGCGGTGGCGGAAATTATCAAGGCGGAGGCGGGAACTACTCTCAAGGGAATCGCCTGCAATTGTCCCTGCAAGGTCCGGACATCGAGGTACTGCAAACATACGTCGGACAGCTCATCGCGAATATCAAAACGATTCCCGGCGTCGTTGACGTCAATTCAAATTATGAAGCCACACAGCAGGAACTGCGTGTCATCGTGAACCGTGTCCGGGCAGCGGACTTAGGCGTTCAGATCGACACGTTGGCAAGCAATATCCGAACACTGGTTGGCGGACAGATACTGGACACACAATTCAAACAAGGCGACGAACAATACGAAGTCCAGCTCAGGCTCGATGAGTCGTTTAGAAATGATCCGGCCCGTATCGGCAGCCTGCTGATTCCGTCCGCAACGCAGCGAGTTGTGCGCCTGAGCGACGTAGCTCAGCTCAAGCTGGATTACGGACCAAACAACATTCAGCGTTATAACCGCCAACGGAATATCCAGATGAATGCCGGCCTCGATGGCCTGCCGCTGGGTGATGCCGTTGCTGCGGTTCGCGAAAAAGTTGCCGAACTGAACATGAAGCCAGGGTACGCGCTGGTGTTCAGTGGAAGCGCACGTCAGCTGGCGCAGGCTTCAAACGACTTCGCCATCGCGGTCCTGCTGGCTGTTGTGTTCATCTACATGGTCCTCGCATCGCAATTCAACAGCTTCGTTCATCCATTCACGATCATGGTGTCGCTACCATTGAGCCTCCCCGCAGGCCTTTTGATACTGATGATCTTCGGCATGACCATCAACGTGTATAGCGCGATCGGTATGCTGATGCTATTCGGAATCGTGAAGAAGAATTCGATTCTTCAGGTGGACTACACCAATACTCTGCGAGACCAGGGCATGGAGCGGCACGAAGCGCTGGTGGTCGCCAGTCATGTCCGGTTGCGACCGATCTTAATGACCACTATCTCGATTGTTGCGGGCATGCTTCCCATTGCATTCGGCCGTGGTGCCGGGGCAGGTTCTCGCGCGAACATGGCCATTACGATTATCGGCGGCCAGATGCTTTGCTTGCTGCTAACCCTGCTGGTCACGCCAGTCGTTTATTCCTACTTCGATGACCTGCGCGAATGGTCGCCTTCGAAGATTTTTGCATGGATACGGCGCCGCGCCACTCAACCCGGAACCGCAAGTTTTTAGAGTCGCAGATGAAATTCCGGAACGGTTGCGTAAATTACTTAAATTCTTCGAAGGATCCTTGATTGAATTTAGGTAATTTACGCAACCGTTCCGGAATTCCGTCCGCTCTTCCTCAACTGCAAGGAGTCACGTTTTATGAAGGTAGGTAAGATTGTCCTTTCCCTTGTATTCGTTATCTTGATGGCCGTCCCATCGAGCGCTTCATCGGATTGGGTGGAAGAATTCCTCCACCGTTACGACCCCTCAAAGAGCGGGGCACCGGCTGCCCCGAATTCAACCACGAATATCGGTCAACTGGTTCGCACGGGGGAACTACCGGTAACGTTGAGCGACGTCATCAACCTGATGATCGACAACAATCTGGATATCCGGTCGAACCGGCTCGGACCTCGGTCTTCGTACTGGCAAGCCCTGGTGTTCTATCGCGCGCTCCAGCCTTCGCTTCGTTTCGGTTTTAACAGAAGTCGCAATACAAGCCTGAGCACGAATCAGGTGAATGGAACGGTTCCCGACGTCAGCCAGCTTCGCACGAATTACAGTGTAGGTTTCGCACAGTCGCTCGCCACCGGCACCAGTCTGGCTGTTGACGCGTCGATGAACCGAGTGGAATCCACAAGCAATTTCAACCTATTCAATCCCTCCTACACGGGACTGATCACTTATACGATAGGGCAGCATCTCATGCGCGATCGGGGAAGGCTTGCGAACACAAGGCAGATATTGGTAGGGCAAAACACCGAGAAGATGTCCGAAATCGCGTTCGAAATTCAGCTGACTAGCCTTCTCGCGCAAACGCAAAAGTCTTATTGGGACTTGGTGTTCGCCGGGCAGGATCTAGGCGTGAAACAGCGGTCGCTCGATCTCGCGCAGACAACCTTGGAAGAAAATAAAATGAAGGTAGAAATCGGCACGCTCGCGCCTATCGATGTCGTACAAACGCAGGCCGACGTTGCCGCGCGGCGTGAACAGTTGGTGGTCTCGACGTTCGACCTCACGTCGGCTGAGGACCAGATCAAGAAAGTGACGTCGAGCGACAAAGATCCTTCCATGTTTCTGATCAAGCTTCGCGCGCAAGATTTACCGATGGGGCCGGAATCCATTCAGGTCCCAACTCTACCGGACGCGATCAAGGCCGCTCTCGAAAACCGGCCCGAAATGCGGCAGGCGCTTTTGGACGTGCAAAACAAAGATATCGATGTGCTATACACGCGGAATCAGAAGCTGCCGATTTTCGACGTGACCGCCAGCTATAACCAGAACGGTGCGGGGGGAACACGAATCGAACGCAGCGGATTAGCGGGCGGCATCAGCAACAGGATTCCGGGTGGCGTCGGAGACTCTTTCAGCCAACTCTTCGGATATAACTACACCGGATACGCATTTGGATTCTCGTTCGTGCTGCCGCTGAGCAACAAGGCTGCAGAGGCCGATTACGAACGCGCACTGAACGAACAACGCCTGTCGAAAAGCAAAGTGGATGTGACTGCACAGCAAATCGCACTCGACGTACGCAATGCTTTGACGCAAGTCGAAATGAACCGCGCTCGCATCGAAACCGCGAAGTTAACCCGCGAACTCGCGCAGAAAAAAATGGAAGCCGAACAACAAAAATTCAGTCTCGGCACGTCGACGCTGCGGTTTGTGCTCGAAGAGCAGCGCAATGTGGCGATGGCAGAATCGAATGAACTTCAGGCAGAGGTGAATTTCACAAAATCGCTGGTTGATCTGGATAAAGCGATGGGCTTGACGCTTTCGAAGAACAACATCGAGCTTGAGAAAACATTGCG
>DATFXZ010000557.1:0-5467 GCA_035315305.1 Terriglobia bacterium
TCGACGATCGGTCTGGGAAAGGCGATCGCGCTCGAGACCGGCATGCCGATCGTCGCCATTCCCACGACGTTTGCCGGTTCTGAAATGACGCCAATCTACGGCCTGACCGAAGGCGGTCTGAAGAAGACAGGCCGCGACCGAAAAGTTCTACCGCGGACCGTCTTATACGACCCGACATTAACCCTGACGCTGCCGGCGAAGATCGCGGGTCCGTCGGGTATGAATGCAATGGCTCACTGTATTGAAGGTCTGTACGCCCAAGACGCCAACCCGATCATGACGTTATTCGCCGCTGAGGGAATCCGTGCTTTATCGCGATCTTTGCCGGTTGTGGTGAACGAACCGACAAATCTCAAGGCTCGTTCGGATGCGTTATACGGCGCCTGGCTTGCGGGGACCGTGCTAGGCAACGTCGGGATGGCGATCCATCACAAGCTGTGTCACACGCTGGGCGGAACGTTCAATTTGCCACATGCCGAGACACACACGATCGTGCTGCCTCATGCGATCGCATTCAATCGGGAAGCCGCCCCTGAAGCCATGCGCATCGCGGCCGATGCGCTTGGCGTGCACGATGCCGCGCGAGGTGTGTACGATTTGGCTGAGCGTCTAGCTGCTCCTCTTGCGTTGAAGGACATCGGTATGCCGGCCGATGGTTTGGATCGTGCCGCGAAGTTAGCGACCGAGAATCCATACTATAACCCCCGGCCCGTCGAATATTCAGGCGTAAGGCGCCTATTGGAGAATGCGTTCTACGGAGAACGGCCCGTGTAGTCGCGGGTATTTGCAGGAGAAAATGATGCATTCGAAAATCAAAGTCTTGTTCTTCCTGATCCTTTTTACTTTGACTCTGACCGATGTTCTCGGTCAGGCCGGACAGCGAGGTGGCCAAGGTGGCGGGAGGGGGCAGGGGCAGCAGGCTCCTCAAACGGCTCGTGCAGCGGCGCCGTTTGACATCACAGGCTACTGGGTTTCCATTGTTACCGAAGACTGGCGATGGAGAATGGTCACACCGGCAAAAGGTGATTTCGCGAGCATTCCCACCAATGACGCAGGAACGAAGGTGGGCCAGCAATGGGATCCCGCAAAGGACGAGGCGGCCGGCGAACAGTGCAAATCCTACGGTGCGCCCGCGATCATGCGAGTACCGGGCCGCCTCCACATCACCTGGCAAGACGACACGGCACTCAAAATCGAAACCGATGCCGGACAGCAGACCCGGCTATTTCACTTTGCTGAATTCCAGCCGCCCGCCGGTCCTCCGACTTGGCAAGGAAACTCTGTGGCAAACTGGGAACTTGCCGGCGGTCGTCGAGGTGGTCCGGCGGCGACGGGTGGCTCTTTGAAGGTTGTTACGACGGGAATACGCCCTGGTTATGTGCGGAAGAACGGGTATCCCTACAGTGATAAAACGACAGTAACGGAATATTACGATCGGACGAATGAGTCCAACGGCGACTCATGGCTCATCGTTACGACAATCGTTAACGATCCCGTGTACCTCGCACAAGAGTTCGTGACGAGCACTCATTTCAAGAAACAAGCGGATGCCGCCGGTTGGAATCCGCAACCGTGTACAGCAAAATAGCGAAATTGGCATCCTGGAGGTTCATGTATGAGCATGATCGCGTTCAAAGTGAATGGCCGTGCAGTGAGCCTGGACGTCGATCCCACCACACCGCTCCTTTATATCCTCAGTGATGATCTTGCATTGCGCGGGCCCAAGTTCGGATGCGGTTTGGGTCAATGCGGCAGTTGCACGGTCATCATGAAGGGACAGGCCGTGAGATCGTGTGTAACGCCAGTCTCGAGTGCAGCCGGTGCAGAGATCACGACGCTCGAAGGATTGGGCTCGATCGAGAAGCCGCACCCGATACAGAAAGCATTCATCGATGAACAGGCGATGCAATGCGGCTTTTGCGTGAATGGCGTCATTATGACAGCCAAGGCATATCTCGACCGAAATCCCAAAGCGACCGAAGCCGACATCCGGCAAGCGATGTCGAACGTTCTTTGCCGATGTCATTCCCACACAAGAATGATTCGCGCCGTAGCCCGCTACGCGAAAGGAGCGAAAGCATGAAGAACCTGTCGCGCAGAGATTTTCTGAAGACCTCAGGGGCCTTGATCGTTACGTTCAGTCTTGCTCCGGAATCGGCACTCGCTCAGCGGCTCGACGGCGCCAGCAGCAATCAACTCGATGGCTGGCTCGCTATAAATGGAGACGGCACGGTCACCGCCTACACCGGCAAATGCGAATTGGGGCACGGACTCTACACAGCTCAAACTCAGTTGGTGGCGGAAGAATTGTCGGTGCCGCTCGATCGCGTCAAGCTCATCCAATGCGATACCGCGCTTACGCCGGATCAAGGCACCACCTCGGGGGCCCAGTCTCATCCTACGAATTTCAACCAGGGCGCTCTCGCTCTCGCAGGCGCGACGGCGCGCGAGGTGCTGTTCGACCTGGCATCAAAGCGTTTTGGTGTGGCCGCAGACCAGCTTACTGTGAAGGACGGTGTCATCAGCGTCAAAGCCGATACTGCCAAGAAGGTCACCTACGCGGAGCTTGTCGGCGGAAAGAAGTTCAATCTCACACTCAACAATCGTGCAAAACGCAAGAGTCCGAACGATTGGACTGTCCTCGGAACGCCGGTTCCACGTATCGAGATTCCAGCAATGGCGACGGGCCAGTTCGAGTATGTCCACAACGTGCGCGTCCCTGGCATGCTGCACGGGCAAATGGTCCGTCCGCCAACGTACGGATCGACGCTGGTCAGCGTGGACGAGAATTCCGTGAAGGGCCTTGCGGGCATCGTAAAGGTGGTCGTGAAGAAGGATTTCGTCGGTGTCGTTGCCGAGAAACCGTGGCAGGCGATGCAGGGAGCGAACAAATTGAAAGTCACCTGGTCGCCTGGTTCTGCCTTGCCGAAGCAAAATGAGATTCACGATTACCTGAGAAACAAGAAACCGGTTCGCGACACTTATCTCGTCAACTCAAAGGACGTTGATGAAAAGTTTGGTCAAGCTGCGAAGATCGTCAAGGCGACGTACCACTATCCCTATCAGATGCACGGGTCATTCGGCACCTCATGCGCTGTAGCCGACGTCCAGGCTGGGACGGCGACGATCTATTCGCCCACGCAGGCCGTTTATCCACTGCGAAGCACCGCCGCGATGCTGCTCGGTATGCAACAGGAAAACGTGCACATCATTTTCAGAATGGGCTCCGGCTGTTATGGCATCAATGGCGCTGACACTGTTTCTTATGACGCCGCACTGTTATCTCAAGCTGTGGGCAAACCCGTGCGGGTTCAGCTCACGCGCAAGGATGAGATGGCGTGGGAAAACTACGGTCTGGCCTTTGTGATCGATCAGCGCGCGGGTGTGGATAAAGACGGAACGATCATCGTGTGGGATCACGAATCATGGTCACCGACTCTGGGCGGCCGCCCGGGAGGGAACACACCTGGAAACGTTGTCACGGGTTTGCTTGCCGGTTTCCAGCCGGCAGCTTTCGCCGCGAGGTCGCCGGCGCCGGATCCAACGAATTTCGGCAACGGCAATAACGCCGTCCCGTCATACATGACAGGCATGGTGAACGGACGCAGTGGCGGAACAGGTAAGGTTCGAAGCGAACGCGTGCTGACACACGACGTGCAGTCGCCGTTTTTCACCGGTCCGTTGCGTTCTCCGGCTCGTTTGCAAAACACGTTCGCACATGAATCGTTTCTTGATGAAGTCGCGGCGGAAGTGAAAGCGGACCCGGTCGAGTACCGGGTGCGCCATCTTAGCGATCCACGGCTGATCGACGTGGTCAAAGCGGCGGCCAAGGCAGCCAATTGGGAACCGCGGTCGGCGCGCGTTGCGGCCCGTCGAACAGGCGTGGTAAGCGGCCGTGGAATTTCGTGCGTGTTGTATGAAGGAGACAACGGTTATTGTGCGATTGTCGCCGAAGTCGACGTGAACCAAGATACTGGCCGCATTTCCGTGAAGCGGTTGGTTGTCGCAAACGATGTCGGACCCATCTCCAATCCAGATGGATTGAAGAATCAGCTGGAAGGAGGGGCCTTGCACGGTTTGAGCCGCACGCTCAATGAAGAAGTGAGCTGGGACGACCAGAAGATCACGTCCATCGATTGGAGAACCTATCGGCCGTTGCCTGTGGGCGCTGACATTCCGGTCATTGAGACCGTGCTTATCAATCGGCCCGACGCCCGGGCTACCGGCGCCGGGGAAACTGCCGTGACCGTCGTCACTGCGGCCATTGGGAATGCCGTCTTTGATGCGACCGGTGTGCGCCTGCGACAAGTCCCGTTCACACCTGAACGCGTCAAGGCAGAATTGGCAAAACGAACATAGGAGTGAGAACTAATGCTTTTAGCGCTGACTGTAAGTGTGGTGGTGGTTGCCGGTGTACTGGTTACATCGGTGATCGGTTATTTGATAGACCGCGTGAACCACCGCTGAGGAAATTCCAGGACGGTTGCCTAGTTACCGAAATTTGGTCTGTGATTTCGGTAACTAGGCAACCGTCCTGGAATTAGAAAGCGTTGCCCAAGAACGGCAGCATGTGACCAAAGAAGAGAACGCCAACCCACAAAAAGATCGCGGATCCTGCAGCCAGTTTCGCCGTCAGCGGAGCGTCGTCTCCCGCACCAACCGTCCACGGTTCATCGAGCAGCATGAAGTAAAGGATATTGCCGGCTCCGAGTAACACAAACAGCATCTTCCAGTAGAAAACAGGGTTCTTTGTGTATTGTTCGGGTGCGGCGATAAAGAAAAACATGCCGGTGATGAGATTTACCGCGAAGCCCAACATGCCCAGAGGCATGAGTTGATACAGGGCTGCGAATGACATGCCCTTTCCCACGCCAAGCATTCGGAGATCTACCAACAAGAGCACGGTAAACAAGATACTCAGGCCGACGAAGTGCAGTGTCTCGCACGACGGCCACACCCACGTATGGCCCGTGACGTACATTCCGATAGTTCTCACTACGCCGTGTACCGTTCCATCAGCATCTGCTGCCTGTGCTTGCGTCGCACCTTCGATTTCGGGATGGCGAATCTCGCCTCCAATATTTGCAGCTCTGGCTATGAGAGCAAACGACAAGATCGAAAGAAGCAACACAGCCGCGATGTTCCAGCGTGGCGTACGTTTGATGTATCGGTACTGCCACAGTCCTAGCCAGGCAATGAACCCGGTTAATTCCATGAGGGCGAAGCCGGGCAATGCCGCATCTTCATGCGCTCGAATTGTCGCCATGGATACGCCGGGCGGACATGAGCCTTCGGGACCCGAGCAGAGCGTTTCCAGCGCTGCGTTACCGCTCTGGTATGTGGGAATCGCCAACGCTGAAATGAGAAAGAAAATAACGAGACTGGTGCGCCGCAGATCTTCATTGTTGCGAACGAGTGAAACGAGAAACAGACCGAGCGCAATGCCGAATCCGATGGTCGGAAAATG
>DATFXZ010000558.1:0-8502 GCA_035315305.1 Terriglobia bacterium
ATTCAATGCCGGCGGTTTCTCATCGAATGGGAGCATGAAGTCCTCGACTGAATAAGGTCCGGCGCCGTCAGATCCAAGCACAGCAGTTGTGACGCCCTGGGTGATGATGGAAGTAGCTGCAGGGTCTTTTTGAATCGATGAAGGGGAAAGGCTAGAGAGATCGATGAACCCAGGCGCGACGATCATCCCCTTCACATCAAGGAGCATCTCTCCGGCCACAGGTTTGACCGGTCCGATGTCTGCAATCTTTCCATCACGAATACGCACATTGGCAAGAACGCGAGGCTTCCCGCTTCCGTCAACAACGCTGCCGTTGACCAGCACGAAATTTTGCGCAAAGGCGGATGTCGAAAGAAATAGAACAAACAATGCAGAGCTTAAGATGCGCATACGATTCCAATTCTATCTATTCCCCTCTTCGTGAGGGGTGGATGCGGCATCAAGAAATTTCGGCGAAGCCCACCTGAGCGCCGCAGACGGGGTGGTCGCTCACAACTAAAGTTTCCGTGAGAGCGACCACCCCGGCCGCTGCGCGTCCACCCCTCCTCACCAGGAGGGGAATAAACCTATCCCATAAGTTTCACGATCAATATTCCGGCGTTCAAAGGATGTTATATTCTCCGCCGGAGTGAAACCGAGATGAAAATTACCAAATATGTCCGATATTCCGCTGCAGGAAAAACGTCATACGGCATTCTTGAGGATCAAATCATTCGGGAGCTTCATGGAGACATCTTTGCGGGAGCCGAGCCCACAGGGAGAACGATCAGACTCTCGGAGGTGAATCTCCTCGCCCCGTGCCAACCTTTAAATGTGATAGCAGTCGGCCGCAATTATAGAAGCCATATCGCCGATCGAAACCTCGAGCCCGCCAAAGAGCCAGGTCTGTTCTGGAAACCAAGCTCCTGCATCATCGGAACAGAGGAGAACATCATTTTTCCTGAAGGCGCGAACAACGTCCACTACGAAGCCGAACTCGTGGTGGTCATTGGAAAAAAGGGTAAGAACATTCCGCGCCCTGAAGCTCCGAAGCACATATTTGGTTTAACCGCCGGCAATGACGTCAGCGAGCGCGATTGGCAGAAAAGTGATCTTCAGTGGTTTCGCGCGAAAGGCTCCGATACTTTCGGCGCGCTCGGTCCATGCATCGCACAAGGACTGAACTATAACGACCTTCTCGTCGAGAGCCGCTTGAACGGCGAGGTCCGTCAATCACAGCGTACGAAAGATCTGATCTTCCCGATCGACGAAATCATCAGTTACGTGAGCCGGTTTGTCACGCTCCTGCCGGGTGACATCATTTATACAGGTACGCCAGGAAACACAAAACCCATGAACCCCGGGGATGTGATCGAAATCGAAGTCGAAGGAGTGGGAGTGCTTCGCAATCGCATCGCGCAAGCAAGGCTATAATCAAGGCAGATGACAACATCCATTGACGCGCTTAAAGAAAAAGGAAGACGGCTTCGTATTCTTTCGCTGAAAGCCACGACGGAAGCGGGTTCGGGCCATCCTTCGTCTTGCTTATCCGCTGCCGATCTCATATCGGTCATCTTCTTTCATGAGATGCAGTTCGACCCCAGCGACCCGCGCAATCCAGCAAATGACCGATTCATTTTGTCGAAAGGGCACGCGGCGCCTTTATTATGGGCTGCGTACGCGGAAGCCGGAATCATCGACGAAAAGGATATCCTGACACTTAGACGTCTGGACAGCATTCTGGAAGGACACCCAACGCCGCGAATACGCTGGGTCGACGTTGCCACTGGATCGTTAGGACAAGGTCTGTCCGTGGGTCTCGGTAACTCCTTCGCGGCCAAGCTGGACAGTCTTCCATTTAACACCTACGCCCTGCTCGGCGACGGCGAATGCGCCGAAGGTCAGGTTTGGGAAGCGGCGGCACTGGCCAGCTACTACAAAGCTTCAAACCTGTATGCAATCGTCGATGTGAACGGGTTAGGACAGAGCGGGCGGACGATGGATCAGTTCGAGGTCAATCGCTTCGCCGACAAGTTCCGCGCCTTCGGGTGGTTCACTCAGACGGTCGATGGTCATAATTACGACGAGATCCTAAACGCGTTCGATGTTTTTCGACGTGACGGCGGAACGCAACCTCGCGCCCTCCTGGCAAAAACTTTCAAGGGCAAAGGTGTGTCGCTGCTTGAAAACCGAGAAGGTTGGCACGGTAAGGCGGTTCCTAAACAAGATCTGCCAAAGGCACTGGCCGAACTGGATAAGCCTCTTGGCCCAAATCAATTTGTTCCGAAACCCCGCACAGGTTTCTCTGTACCGCGGTTCGAGGGCAAGCTCGATATCGCAGTCACCCGCAAGCCCGGTGAATCCGCGGCGACACGCGAAGCTTACGGTGACGCGCTGGTGAAAATAGCGGAGAAGGATGCGCACGTCGTCGCGCTTGACGGTGATACGAAGAATTCCACGTTCTCCGAAAAATTTGCGAAGGCGTACCCCGCACGTTTTTTTGAAATGTTCATTGCCGAACAAAACATGGTCGGCACAGCAACGGGCCTGGCTGCCCGAGGCAAGATTCCCTTCGTTTCGACATTCGCAGCGTTCATGACTCGCGCTTATGACCAGATCCGAATGGCAGGCGTTTCGCAGTCCAACGTCAAGTTCTGCGGGTCGCATGCAGGGATTTCCATTGGCGAAGATGGTCCGTCACAAATGGGGCTCGAAGATCTCGCAATGTTTCGTCCAATTCCGGGTTCTGTCATCTTATATCCATCGGATGCAGTATCCGCCGAGCGCGTGGTAATGGAGGCAGCGCGCCACCGCGGTATTTGCTATATCCGGATGAGCCGCCCAAAGACCGCTATCCTTTACTCAAACGACGAGCAATTTCCTATCGGCGGTTCGAAAATTCTGCGGAAGTCGGCAAATGATCGCGCAACGGTCGTCGCAGCAGGCATCACCGTCCATGAAGCGTTGAAGGCTGCATCGCAACTCGAGCGGGAAGGCATCGCGATTCGGATTCTTGATGCGTACTCGGTGAAGCCACTCGACGGTCGCGGAATCTTAAAAGCCGCCCAAGAGACCGGCGGGCGAATCATTGTAGTTGAGGATCACTATGAGCAGGGCGGTTTGGGCGACGCTGTTCTGGAAGTTGTCGGAAATCAGGCAAGAGTGGTGCGGCTGGCGGTGCGTGAAATTCCGCGGTCCGGACCACCCGAAGCGCTGATGGAAAAATACGGCATCAGCAGCAGCCATATCGTAGCCGCGGTAATGAGCTTCTAAGAGTAGAAAGACCGGGAGCAGAGATTTATGAGTACGACCAATGCAAAAAAAGAATCCATGCCATCACAGGTGCGACTGGTTGTGGAAGTCGATGGCAATCCCGTCGGCTTCCTGAACCTCGATCTCGACCGGCTTTGGCCGCTCATCAATCACCGCAAGCGGGAGGCGATTCCCGTCGAATGGATCGATTCCGCCAAATTCGAATCGATGGTGCGCGCCGTTGTTATGAAAAGGTTGATATCCCGAATCGAGGAACGGCTGTATCAAACGCTCGGAGAAGAAATGGTCAAAGCTGAACTCGATGTTGAAAACGTGATACTGAAGGCGCACGCCGCAGCACAAGTATTTGGCCGGACCAAAAAAGAGATCGAAAAATTAGTCGCCGAATCAGGTCGAACAGCAATGAATTTCTATAGCTTCTTCTGGGAATACATGTTGGAAGACCGCGAAGTTATCGACCTGAAGAAGGAGTGGAAGGCGAGGGATATTCCGCCTCGATAACGGATCGCATACCACCTCGCGTGCTGAATTCGCCCGTAACCTTCACGGAAAGCGGCTCGCAAGCCTTCACGATATCCAGCAGGATCCGGTTCACTGCATTCTCGTAAAAAATTCCGAGATTGCGATAGGCCAGGAAGTAACTCTTTAAAGATTTCAGCTCGAGGCAGCGTTTGTCGGGACGATAGCGAATCGTGATCGTCCCGAAGTCAGGCAAGCCTGTTTTCGGGCAAATCGATGTGAATTCCGGCATCGCAATCGTGATCTCGTATCCTCGAAATTGATTGGGCCAGCATTCAATCGATGGAAGGTCAGCGTGAATACCGGATTTGGCGTGCAGTTCGGTGTATTCGGCCATACATTAGTAACGGCGGTCTGTGACCGCCTAGGCGCTCCGCGAAGCGCAAGCGCGATAGCGCGCAGCCCCAAGAAGAGCGCCTCTACAGTATAGCCAAAATGCGAAAGCCCTCAGGCGCTTCGTACGCCTGAGGGCGATTACCTAGTCTCCTTCATCCTCACAACACGGTTTTGCACCGGACGACTTCCTGTTCGTTGGGGTTCCTTTCCCTAAGGCGTGCTTCCTGCTACCGGATGCGAGCGACTACCGTCCCTGGCCGGAGTAGCCGATTGCTACTAGGAATTTTTGTCTCCGAAAAGACGCGGCAAATTCTCGTCTCCTGACATGTTCTTTGCAAGCTTTTTTTTCAAAAAAGTTTCGGACGGACAGCAACGCCTGCGCTACTATGGGGGCATGCCAAAAGCCATCAAGCCTGTGATCGTCATCATTCTCGCAGTTGCCGTCGCGGCTGGTGCTGCAGTGTTTTTGAGTCGGCAACCAGACCAGCCCGTGCCGAGCAGTGCCGCCGCTCCGCTGCCGGCGAACATCAAGACCGGTGGCCACTTCCGGGGGCCGGAAAACGCAGAACTGACTCTGGTGGAGTTTGGCGATTACCAGTGCCCCAGTTGCGCCGCATATCATCCGTTTGTGAAAGAAATATTGAACAGGTATCCGAACCAGGTCCGACTCGAGTTTCATCATTTTCCATTGATCAGCATCCATCCGAATTCGATGGCTGCCTCCAAAGCGGCGGAAGCTGCAGGTGAACAGGGACATTTCTGGGAGATGCATGACGCCCTGTTCGAGTATCAGAGGCAGTGGGCGGACAGTCCGGATCCGAAGCCAGTGTTTGCTGCCATCGCAAATCGCATCGGCATCAATGGCACGATTCTCGTGCAAACGATGGATTCACCAGTCCTGCAGCAGCGCATTTTGAAAGATGTCGAACAGGGTGACCAGGCGAAAATTCAGGCTGTTCCGACCTTCTTCATTAAAGGCCAGCAGGCATACATCAAGCCCAGCATAGAAGATTTCGTCCAGGTCGTCGAAACCAATCTCCGCAAATGAAACTTCGTCCGACTCTGATCGCGATACTCGCGTTCATCGGAATGATCGATGCGCTGTTTCTTTCGATAAAGAGAAACGCGGGCCCAATTCCGTGTCACGTCACGCACGGCTGCACGGACGTGTTAACAAGCAAGTATTCGGAGGTCGCTGGAATTCCGCTGTCGTGGCTTGGATTGGCCTTCTATGTGACGATCTTTGGTCTCGCCGTCTTCAGCGTATTCGAAGATCCTAAGAATGATTCAGAGCCTCCCCTGCGGACGATTTTCTATCTTTCGGGAGTCGGACTGATCATCTCTGCGCTGCTCGTGGGTATTCAGGCTTTCATTTTGAAAGCATTTTGCGAGTATTGCCTGCTCTCAGCGGCACTCGTCCTCAGCATTTTTCTGCTTTCGCCTCATCAGGTCCGGCATACAGTCCCTCAGTAAGCGCCGAAGCCTGCGGCATATTTTTCTCGCGACTCGCAAGGGCTTCTCTTTCGGCGGATGCGGTTTCTTCGATGATACGTTCTTCCGTTTCTTGTAGTGTCCGGCGTGGAACGTCGTGCTGTTCTAGATAAGATTCGTACATCCCAATCGGATCGCGTTTGCCCCAGTACTCGAAGACTTCGGGTGGAAAAGTCTGTCTCGCTTCCATTTCGTCGTGCGTCGCGTGGCCGCCCATGCGGAAAGTCTCGGCCGAAAGGACTATTGGCCCGAAGCCGCTGCGGACAAGATCCGCAGCAACCTTTGTGGCCGCGTATGTATCAAGCACGTTGTTGCCGTCACATGAAAACCCTTTGACGCCGTATGCCTTGCTCCATGCCGTGAATGGACCCCGCTGGTGCTGGTCCAGTCGGGTGCCTAGAGCTATCTGATTATTTTGGAGCACGAATATAGCCGGCACGCGCAGAACCGCCGCTAGATTCATTCCTTCATGGAACGCTGTCGTTTTTGTCGCCCCGTCACCAATCCACGTGAGGGCGAGACCTGGTTCACGGCGCTTTTTGAACGTCAGTGCAATGCCGGCGAAAACAGGAGTGAGCGCGCCCACCTGGCTTGTAGGCGCAATCACGCCATGGAGCATGTCGCCGACATGGAGATCCTTCCCCATGCTCGGCGAATCCGCAGTCCCGAGGTATTCTCGAAGCATATCGGCAAGTGGTATCCCCATCTCGTGACATGCCCCAGCATTACGAATCATGGGCCCGACTTTATCGATTGTCCTGTTGAGCGCATGAACATTCCCGATAGTCACAGCCTCTTCGCCGGTGCCCAGCCAAGCCTTAGCAAGCACTCCCTGCCTGACCCACCGCCGGAGGGTGATGTCGTGAAGCCGAAAGCGCAACATGCCTGCATACATCCCAAGCAACTGCTCTTCATTCAATTCGGAGACGATTCGCGCGCGTTGAGGCTCGCGCTGGATGGCGGCCTCATATTCTGCGAGGATCGATGCGTCCGGCTTCCAGGTCAGATATTCCGGCGGATCGAAGATGGGGTAACGTTTCATATTTCGGAGTATAGTGCGGGAGGGGTAATTCGGGGACAGACGTCTAAATCACCTAAATTCGCGTGGTGGACTTGCGTCGTTGTCTGATACGGGCGAATTTAGGTGATTTAGACGTCTGTCCCCGAATTATCCGTCGGCCGGCTCAACGGCCCGGGCGCACGAGGGGTATTAATGTTATAATGTCGCGGATATCTTGAAGAGGTAAATGCATGAAACGCAAACAGCTTAAGTTCGCTGTCGGCTCGGTCGTCATTGTTCTGACGTTATCGTATCTGGCCTATTCCGGATACCAGGAGAGCAAGACTTATTACCAAACTGTGCCGGAACTCTACGCGATGAAAGACAACGCTTACGACAAGCGGCTGCAGGTTTCTGGAGACGTGATACCTGGGTCGATCAAGCGAGACGGCAAAATCGTGACCTTCGTCATCGGAGCTGAACCTCAGACCTTACAGGTCAAATATGTGGGTAAAGATCCTCTTCCAGATACGTTGATCGATCGCGCAACCGCGATGGCCACCGGCAGGATGGGACACGACGGCGTGTTCGTGGCCGACACCATGTTGGCCAAGTGCGCTTCCAAATACGAAAAGGAAGCCGCGGCAGGCGTTCAAATCTCAAAAAAGAGCAATTAACATGGCAGCACAATTGGGCCAGTTCGCCTTGGCGCTTGCCTGGGTCGTGACGGCGTATTCCGTCGTCGCATCGATTCTCGGCATCCGCTTGAAACATGACAAACTGATTGCCAGCGGCCGCAACGCGGCGCTCGGCACGGCAGTCTGCATTACGACGGCAATCATTTGTCTGGGCTACTTGTTCGCGGTCAGCGACTTCTCCATTAAGTACATCGCAGCGCATTCGAACCGTGACTTGCCCTTCTACTTCAAGGTCAGTTCGATCTGGGGCGGACAGGAAGGGTCGCTACTCTTCTGGGGTTGGCTGCTGACCGTTTATAGCGCGCTTGTCATCATGCAGAACTGGCGAAAGCATAGCTCCATGATGCCTTACGTCACCGCGGTGTTGATGTTGACCTCCTTGTTCTTCACGTCGATGCACTTGTTTGCGGTGAATCCCTTCAACCAGACGGTCATTGTCTCCGCGCAGACCTCGCCCCTTCCTTTCGTGCCACGCGACGGCAACGGTTTGAATCCTCTGTTACAAGACGCCTATATGGTGATTCATCCGCCGATGCTGTACCTCGGCTTCGTCGGCTTTGCTGTGCCTTTTGCATTCGCCATGGCTGCGATGGTCACAAGGCAGCTGGGAGACACCTGGATCCGGACGACACGACGCTGGACGATGGTCGCCTGGATGTTCCTGAGTATCGGTATTCTCCTCGGTGGTAAGTGGGCTTATCACGAGCTGGGCTGGGGCGGCTTTTGGGCGTGGGATCCGGTCGAGAATGCTTCGCTGATGCCCTGGTTGATTGGAACGGCCTTCCTGCATTCCGTGATGGTTCAGGAAAAGAAAGGCATGCTGAAGGTCTGGAATATCGTGCTGGTCATCATGACCTACATCATGTCGATCTTTGGCACGTTCCTTACTCGCAGTGGAGTCGTGAATTCGGTCCACGCGTTTGCGCAATCCTCGATTGGAGGTTACTTCGCGGCATTTATTGTTATCGCGTTGTCAGCGGCGCTCTATCTGCTGTTCGACCGGCTGCCGTATTTGAAAAGTGAAAATCAGATGGAGTCGATCGTCTCGCGCGAAAGCAGTTTCATGTTTAACAACCTGGTGCTGCTTGCCGCGTGTTTCGCGGTGTTCTGGGGCACGATGTTCCCCGTGATCTCGGAAGCAGTAAAGGGCGTGAAGATCACTGTCGGAGCGCCTTTCTTCAATAAAGTGAATGTGCCGATTGCCAT
>DATFXZ010000559.1:0-3052 GCA_035315305.1 Terriglobia bacterium
CGAACGGATCGATGCCGCGCACCTCGCCTGCAATCTGAACTGCAAACGGCGACGGATCGAACGCAGAAATCCGCCGAATACCGCTGCGTGCGTTTCGAAATCCATCCCACAATTCCGCGCGCGAATTCCCAAGCGGAGTGACGCAGCCGATGCCGCTTATGACGATGCGGCCGGCGCGCCTCCTGCCGGTAGTAGTGAATGACACAGGAAAATCATACAACGCCAAAAGAATTCGGCCTAAATTCCGGAACGGGACTTAAATTGACGCACTAGTGTAGAATTTTTTTTGGAGGATTCATGGGCGCTAATACGATCGAGATCACGGATGGTAACTTCGAAAACGAAGTTCTGAAGTCCAGCACACCGGTTTTAGTCGATTTTTGGGCGGCTTGGTGCGCGCCATGCCGCGCAATAGCTCCAACGGTCGACGCAATTGCCGAGGAATATAAGGGCCGCGTCAAAGTCGGCAAACTGGATGTCGACGCAAATGGCGCAACCGGCGCGCGTTTCAACGTACGGGGCATTCCTACCCTACTCGTCTTCAAAGATGGTCAAGTCAAAGAGCAGATTGTCGGCGCGGTTGATAAAGGCGTGATTACGAAAGCCCTCGACAAGCACCTCTAGTGAAAAAGAACCTCGCAGTCGTTGGCGTTCAGTGGGGCGACGAAGGAAAGGGAAAGATCGTCGATATCCTTTCGCCCGAGTATGACTGCGTCGCGCGGTACCAGGGTGGCCATAATGCCGGTCACACTGTTAACGTCGGCAATCGCCGCCACGTACTCCATCTGATTCCTTCGGGAATTTTCCACGCCGATGTGAAGTGTGTTATCGGCAGCGGTGTGGTTCTGGACCCACTCGCTTTGATTGAAGAATCCGACGCGATCCAAAAGACGATGTCGATTTCCGTGGCAGGCAGGCTCTTTGTATCCAACCGATGCCATCTGATACTTCCGTATCACCGCGTGCTCGAAACGGCGATCGAAAAACAGCTCGGTGAGCGGCGCATTGGAACCACCTCCCGCGGCATCGGCCCAGCCTACGAAGACAAAATGAATCGGCGCGGCCTCCGTGTGTGCGATTTGATGGATTCAGCAACTCTCCCGGAAAAGATTCGCGCTCAAGTCGATGAGAAAAACCGGACCCTCGATGCATTGAACTATCCGCAGACGATCGAACCCGGGCCCATCTGCGAATCTTATGCGCAATATGGCGAGAAGATCCGGTCATTCGTGATCGATACCAGCCGCATGTTGAACGACATGATTCGCAGCGGGAAATCCATTCTGTTCGAAGGCGCGCAAGGAACGCTGCTGGACGTGGATCATGGCACGTTCCCTTTTGTGACATCGTCGAATGCGGCGGCCGGCGGAGTCGCAACAGGACTTGGTATTTCGCCGAAATATGTTCACGGCGTCGTCGGCATCTCGAAGGCTTATACGACGCGTGTCGGCAGCGGACCATTTCCCACTGAGTCCTCCGATACTACCGGCGAACAACTTCGCACGCGCGGCAACGAATACGGTTCCACGACGGGCCGCCCTCGACGGTGCGGCTGGTTCGATGGCCCTGCGGGCCGCTATGCAGTGATGATCAATGCCCTGGATTCGATTGTTATTACGAAGATCGATGTCCTTGATGCGTTCGACACAATTCCATTCTGCATCGACTACAAGTACAAAGGTTCCGTACTGAAAGAATTCCCAGCGGACTGCAGCATTCTTGGAAACGTCGAACCCGTTTACAAAAATATTCCAGGTTGGAAACAATCCGTTGCAGGCGTGAAAGAATGGTCGGATCTCCCCTCCCGCGCGCAGGATTATTTAAAGTTTCTCTCCGATTATTTGGAAACTCCCGTCAGCATGATCTCTACGGGGCCCGCCCGAGACGAAACGATTCGCCGCTGACCCCATGCCGTTGCATTTTGAAATCGCCACTCATCGATTCTTCTGCTACTAACAGCGGCAATTTAATCGTAAACGTGGTGCCCTGGCTTTTTCCGCGACTGTCTACACTAACGGATCCTCCGTGCATCTCGACAATGTGCCGAACGATTGCGAGACCCAGGCCGAGGCCACCATGTTTCCGAGTCGAGGAACCGTCCGCTTGACGGAAGCGATCGAAGACGTAAGGAAGGAATTCCGGCGCGATTCCGATGCCGTCATCCGAGACGGAAATGCTCGCATGGTGCTCGCTCTTTTCCAGAGCGACGGCGACAGAACCACGGTCCCCAGTGAATTTCACAGCGTTGGACAATAAATTCCAAACCACCTGTTGAAGACGAGCCGCGTCTCCAGTGATGCGTACAGGCTCAGGCGGCTTCTTGAACTCTACGCGGATCTGCTTTGCCAACGCAGCCGGCCGCACGACTTCGATAGCGCTTTCGACGATTTGGTTTAGTCCGACGACCGAAGAATCGACAGTAAGCTTTCCGGAAATGATTCTCGAAACGTCCAGCAAGTCTTCGATGAGACGCGCCTGCATGCGCGCGTTGCGTTCGATAGCCTCTAGTGCCGACACCTCCCGATCAGGTGGTAACTTCCCCTCCCTCACCAGCACAGCCCATCCCAGGATCGAGTTCAGCGGAGTACGTAGCTCATGTGACAACGTCGCCAGAAATTCATCCTTCATCCGACTCGCCTGAAGCAACTCGGCGGTGCGTTCCTCTAGGTCGTTTTCTCGTTTCTGGATCTGAACAAGCATTTCGTTGAAAGCCTCAACAAGTACCCCGAGCTCGTCTTCAGTCTCCTTCACCGCTCGAATCGAATAATCCTTCAGTCGCGAGACGTCGTTCGCCGTGTTCGCAAGATTGAGAATGGGTTCGGACACGAACTTGTGCATCCGGTAAGAGAGTACAAACGCAAACAGAGCAGCGCCGATCGAGATGAGACCTATCGTCAAAATCTCCAGTCGCAGGTGCTTATATGCGGGAGCGAGCGTCGCTCGCAGCTGCACCGTTCCGATATCCTTTCCGTTCAGTTCAATCGGAGCTGAGACCAGGATGAGGTTACTTTCATCCGTACCCGCGGCAGGTCGAGCCGGGCAGGGAGCAGCA
>DATFXZ010000560.1:0-7265 GCA_035315305.1 Terriglobia bacterium
AGGAAATCCGTAGATCTGGCGGGTGATGGCATATCCCAGCAACTCCGTTGGCTTTTCCAGCGAAAGCGCGAAACCGGCGACAATCGCACGTTTAGCTTCTTCCAACTCAGTTACGGGCACTTTCTGGTCGCGGATACGCTGAAACTCGTTGAAGAACTCCGTCATGGCGCCCTGGGTTACTTCGGTTCGCACGTCGCCACCTGCGCGCCACGGTCCGGGATATTTCAGCGCCGTAAAACTGCTGTACACGCCGTACGTGTATCCCTTCTCCTCACGAAGGTTCAGAAACAACCTTGCTGCGGGACCGCCGCCCAGAATGCGATTCAACACGGTCAGCGGAATATAGTCCGGATCGCGACGGTCGATCGCGATATTACCGAGGGCAACTGTCGTCTGCACCGAGCCCGGCCGATCGACGAGAAAGACTTTCTTTGAAGCAACTGGCGTCGGACTAGGCGGCAGCACTTCTTTTAGATCGTCCTTCTTCCATCCGGCAAGTGCTTTCTCAAGTTTTGGAAGAATCTCGGCTGCTTTCACATCTCCCGTGATGCCGAGTATCGTGTTCTGTGGTTTGTACCGATCTTGATGCCACTTTGCCAGCATCTCGGACGTGATGGCGTCAATGGACTCGTTCGTCGCAGACACGACCGACGCCGGGTACGAGCCATACACCGCCTTGCTGAAGCGTTCGTTCGCCAGGAAGTTCGGATTCGCTCGTTGCTGGCGCAATTGCGCTTTCAGCCTCTGCTTGAGCCGGTTCAGTTCATCAGCCGGAAAGTTTGCATTCAAAAGAACGTCGTTCGTCAATGTGAGCCATTGATCGAAGTTGTCGCTAAGGCCGGAGGCATTGATAAGGGTTGAAGAAGAGCCAAAGGCTGCCGATGCCGATATCTCCGCCCCAAGCTGGGCGGACTGCTCCGCGATCTCCACGCTTGTCTTCGTTTTCGTACCCTCTCGTAACATCAGCGCGGCAATGTTCGCCAAACCGGGAGTGTTCGAAGGATCGAACAGAGGACCCGCTCCACTGATGTTGTACTGAATCGAGATCAGCGGGAGCCGGTGGTTTTCCATGATGAGGACAACGACACCGTTTGACAGGGTCGTTTCGGTCGCTCGGGGGAGCGTAGCCTTCAGCACATCCTTGGACACTGGCGCCCGGTTCTTGCGTTCAACTTTGCTGGTATCCGCCGAATGGTCTTCCTGTGCAACTGCCGAACCTACAAGTCCGAGCAAGAGAGTCACAAGTACGAATGGAAAGAATTTACGCCTGTTCATTGAGCGCCTCCTGCTTTGGGCTTAGGCACGGTTGTCAGAACGGTGCGATTGGAATCGATCAAGTACGTCCGGGCGGCCTTCTGGATCTGTTCTTTCGTGACACCCATTAGCTTGTCATTGCCGGTATTGATAACGTTCGGGTCGTTGTAGAATGCGGCGTTCTCGCCGAGCGCCTGTGCGCGATACAGCGTGCCAAGAAGCTGTTCGACTTTCCCGCGCTTCACCTCCATTCGCACTTTCTGCAATTCAGCATCGGTCACGGGCACATTTTTCACGCGTTCCAGTTCTTCGTATACGAGCTTCTCAACTTCCTTCGGATCTTTTCCGGGAGCGATGAACAGATCGACCAAAAAGATTGACGGCCCCGGCCGTTCGAACGTTCCGGCGTTTACTTGAAGCACAACCTGTTTTTCTCGAACCAAACTCTGGTAAAGCCGTGACGATTGCCCTGTCGAAAGGATCTCGCCAAGAACATAGAGCGCGTACCAGTCCGGCGTATTCCCCGGCGAGATTTTGAAAGCGATGTCCAAACGCTGCACCTGAGCCAGCGGATCGTCGAGCGTTTTACGCCGTTCGCCATTTTGCTTGGCCTCGGTCAAATCTGGCGGCCGGGGTGCCGGCTGTGAAGATATGCCGCCGAAATACTTTTCGATCTTTTGGAGGGCTTCGGTTGTTTTGAAGTCACCGACGAGAGTCAACACAGCATTATTTGGCGCGTAGTACGTTTTGAAAAAGTCGGAGACGTCCTTGACTGTTGCAGCGTCCAGATCTTCCATCGAACCGATCGTGGAGTGTTTGTAAGCAAAATTGTCATAGACCGTTTCGAACAAAGTATCGAATGTCCGACCGTAAGGCTGATTGTCGTATCGCTGCCGTTTTTCTTCCTTAACGGTCTCTCGCTGGTTTTCCAGATTTGCGGGCGTGATAGCGAGTGATTTCATGCGATCGGCTTCGAGGAACAGACCAAGATCGAGTTGATTGGCGGGCAATGTTTCGTGGTACTCCGTGCGATCGCTGTTCGTGGACCCGTTCATGCCGCCGCCGTTGTTTTCAATAATGATGAAATGCTCACCTTTTCCGACATTTTCAGATCCCTGAAACATCATGTGCTCGAAAAGGTGCGCGAAGCCGGTACGCCCATCGCGTTCGTCTCGAGATCCCACGTTGTAGGTGACAGAGATCGAGTAGGTCGGAGCCGAATGGTCTTCGGACAATATGACCCGAAGTCCGTTTTTTAGCTTGTGCTCGGTAAATTGGACACTCTGCGCCGTCGCGAGCGGAAGCATCGACAGCAACAGTAAACCGCTGGCGAGGATTCTCTTCATTGATTTCACTTTGTTTTCTCCATCCAAGCGATGCAATCGATAAGGCTCTGATGCATCGCGTCCTGAGTTTGATGAGCGCGGTGACCATGGCCAGGCAGTACCCACTCGAAAGGAACGTTGAGGAGGCGCTTCATTGATTTGGTTTGTTCGCGCCAAGAGTACCATGCCACGTCGCGGAAGGCGATTAGTCCACGCCGTTTGTCGGACCACGCCAAATGGTCACCGGTAAAAAGAAATTTGTTCCGATACAAAAGAACAACGTGACCTCGGGTGTGACCGGGCACGGGAATAGCAAGGAAGTCTTTATCCAGGACTACCGGCTCGTCGCCCTCAAGATGTTGTTCGGCATTAATTCCTTGCGCGTCGGCGCGATGAATCACTCGGCGGCAGCCGAAGTGTTCGTGGAATTTTTCATGGTCGGCAATGTCATCCTTATGCGAAAAAAACATGAGCGAGATGCCGCCCATTTCTTCGATCCGCCGAACCAGCGTCCGTGCGAACCGGGGCGAATCGACTAAAACATTTCCTTCAGGGCGCGTGACCAGATAAGACGAGGCACCGTACGAATTCTGCGAAGCATACCCGCAGAAATACACGTTGTCGTCGATCAGTTCTGGATAAGAAGCCGCGGCGCTCCTCGAATCGAGCTTGTTACGCGTGCCTATCGATCCGGTTGGGCAGGCTACAAGAGCCATTGCGGCCCTGTGCGTTTCGGCGACAGACTCCGGTTGGTGATACACAGCCGAATGGTCCCATTCTTCTTTAAATACAGACGGCGCAATCTGCCGGCACAAATCGCAGTCGATGCAGGTGTCATCGACGAAGAAGTTGCCGGGAATATTATCCGAATACGCGCGGTTTAAATTGGCCATTAAGAAATTTTAGCAAGTAATAGGATTTGACAGCAGTGATCGCGGATCGTTAGGTATCCAGAGCGTCTATCTTCGCGACACGGCGCCGGTGACGATCTTCGGTTAAATCCGCCGAGAGCCACACCCGGACGATTTCGCGCATCATTTCGTGGGAGATCGTCTTTCCTCCGAGAGTTAACACATTCGCTCCGTTGTGTTCACGGCTATTGCGAGCCGATGCTTCGTCGTAGCACATGGCGGCGCGAACGCCGGCAATTTTGTTCGCAACCATGCAGGATCCAATGCCGGCCCCATCGATCATGATGCCGAGATCACACGTCTTGCGCGCCACAGCCAGCGCGACAGCTTGGGCGAAATCCGGATAGTCGACAGGCGCCGTTGAATTCGTCCCAAAGTCTTGATAGTCGCAGCCAAGTTCATCGAGCACTTTCTTCAATGCTTCTTTCATTTCGAAGCCGCCATGATCGGCGCCGATGGCGATCTTGCGGGAACGTCGGGTATAGACAGTCGGTTTAACGACTCGTTCCAAGGTAATGTGGCGATCATGGGCAAGATCGCTTGCGAGAGGCGTCACCAACGCTTTCTCGGCGATTCGAACGGTGGAACCGGCGCTCGCTGCCCGAATATCCTCTTCTGTGATGACCGATCTGTCGGTTAAATCAATCATCATGACGACAACACATACCACATCCGTTCAAGGCTTGCTAGACTTGGCGCGTGTTCGGCGATTCGCGTTTCAAGGCAGGGCTGGCCATCTGTGGTATTGCCGCCGTCGGTGTACTGTTCGCATACCACGTATCGCAGCAGCCGATGGATTTCCGCGTTTATCACTACGGCGCTCGCGGCGTGTTCGATGGTACGCGGCCTGTATACGGGCCGACGAGCGGCATCGGGTGGCCGATGCATTATCGTTATCCGCCCTTGTTCTTATTGTTGTTCGCACCGTTTGCGACGTTGCCGCTGGGCCTGGCAGCGGCGGTGTGGCTGCTGGCCAAGATTGGCATCTTGGTGTGCTTGCTTCACGCGATACAGAAACGTGTCCCAAAGCACACTTTCTCCAGCTCAACTCGATATGCCCACCTAATCTCAGCGGTTTTCATAGCGCCTTACATTGTTGAAGAATTCCGATACGGCAATGCTCAATTCTTCGTGCTCGCTTTGACTCTAGCGGGGCTGCTGTTTCTTCGCGAGCGACCGGCAGCCGCAGCCGCGAGCCTCGGGTTCGCCATCAGCCTTAAAGTGTGGCCGTTGTTTTTTATTCCATACCTGGCGGTGCGCCGTGAGTGGAAAATCGTGGCCCAAACCCTTGCTTTTGCCATTTTCTTGTCTCTTCTGCCTTCGCTGTATTTCGGGTTATCCGGAAACTTTGATCTGCTGAAGCAATGGTATGCACAGGAATCTCAGACTCAATTGGGGAAGAGTGAAATCTGGTTCCCAAATCAATCACTGCGCGGCGTATTGATGCGCTACCTGACCATTATCGACTATTCTCAAGTACCGGATTCGAATTATGCCGCGGTCAATATTGCGGCGATGGATCCCGCAAGAGTCCGTCTTCTGTGGATGATCGCGGCAGGCGCGATCTACGCAGGTTTTCTGCTTCTCGCGTACAAGCGGCGAAAGAGTAATGGCTGGCTGGATCACGGTTTGGCTTTTTGTCTTCTCGCGCTACTCGAGCCGTTCACTCAAAAATACGCATTGGTAATCCTGCTGTGGCCTGCAATCGTCATAGCGGGTAGCATGAATAATAGAGCGGTTCGAATGCTCATGTATTGCGCTACGGTTTTGGTCTTGATTCAACCCCTTGTCCCGGGCGCAACCGCGCAGCGGCTATTGCACGTATTAGGATTGGATTTTGGTGCAGCGTTACTCCTCACAATCGCCCTTGCAGCGGCTAGCCTCAATGTTGACAGAAAAATCTGTTAAAATTGCCGACTCCGAGTCAAACAATGGACGACAGTTTGCTATCTTCGTTGGATCAGTCCTGGAAGAACTTTTCCGGAGCATGGAAGAGCGCACGCACGAAATCATCCGAAAAGGCAATCCATGATCTCCGCGTTAACACACGACGACTAATCGCGATACTCGACTTGGCAAAAGCGGTGTCCGGAGATGCCGAAATTGCGAAGCTGCAACGGCGTTTCAAAAAGGTCCTCAAACGTATGGGACCACTACGCGATACGCAAGTCTTATTGGTGAATCTTTCGCGGATACAGCAGCGCGGATTGGTCGGCGATTTCAAGAAAACGCTGGAGCAAAAAGAGCGGCGCGAGATCGATGGCATTCGCGATGAGCTTAGTCGTGGGCGAAAGCAGAAGTTGTCGAAAGCCGTTGAAGATGTACGCGGGGGGGTTTGCAATCTGCAGGTGAAACTCGGCAGAGAGAAGGTTCACCGCTCGATCGATCGCGTCCTATCGTCAAGACGGAATGAATTGTTAAAGGCCGAACGCAGGTTTCACCGGTCTCAACCCATAAGTGAAGATCTGTTGCATGCAATGCGGATTGCTTTGAAGAAATTCCGGTACGTTATCGAAGCGGCTCAGCCATTGCTGGATGATTCCACGAGACAACGAGCAAAAGAAATGCATGCGTTCCAGCAGCTCATCGGTGAGAGTCGCGATGTGGAACTGCTTCGGACAGCATTGGAAAAATGGGCCAACAAGCGTGGAAAAGTAATCGCCGTCGTTCCTGCTTTGGACCGCTTGCAAGAAAAACGAGACAACCTGCTGAAGAAAATCTTCGAGTCGCTAACGGAACTGGAACAGACGTTAACAGGAACACTGAAACCTGTTGTAGAAAAGACGCATGCTATTGGCACCGCCGCGACAGAGCCCCCGAAGGAGGATTTCCGGAAGGCTGCAGCTGCCGATTGAGGGCCGGCTCTTACGTTTTTGCAACATGGCCGTGACGGATGTCTTGACCATCCACTAAGAAGATCACCATTTCGGCAATATTCGCAGCGTGATCGCCAACCCTTTCGAGATTCCTTGCGACAAATATCAAACGCAGGGCGCGAGTAATCGTGCTTGGATCTTCGAACATGTAGGTCAGCAGTTCACGCAGCATCTGCTCGCAAACGTCATCGATATATCGATCACCCTCGATAACTCGTTTCGCCAATTCAGCATCACCATTGACAAACGCGTCGAGACTCTCTTTCAGAATGCGTTGCGCTGCGGCGGCTGCGACCGGCACATCGATGATCGGCTTCAGCTCCGGCTCATCCAGGATCTCTAGAGCACGCCGCGCGATATTCACGCCGTTGTCACCGATGCGCTCGATGTCTCCAACAATTTTCATGGCCGTCGTGATGAAACGGAGATCGGATGCTACCGGTTGCTCGAGTGCGAGGATTTCGAGACAGATGTCGTCGATTTCGAGTTCGAGCTGATCCAGTTGATCGTCTTCATCAACAACACGCCGGGCAAGCGACGGCTTGCGCTCAATGAGCGCTCGCGTTGCGTCGGCAATGGAGGCTTCTGCTTTGTGGCCGATCAAGAGCAGCTTTTCCTTCAAAGAACGAAGCTGACCCTCGTAGTGCTTATTTGTGTGTTCGCGATCCGGCATAGAAAAGTCCACCTAACCAAGTAAACGTTTCAAATTTGTGAAAGCTCAGTGAAGATTCGGAGAGACGAAAGGCAAAATGATGGATATAGCGATCAGGAAAATGATGATCCACTCCAGAACCTCCATCCGGCGACTGACCATTTGATCCGAAATTTTCTGATAGATGCCTTCGAGGGTTTGCAGTTTTCGCAGGATGCTAGCGTCCCAATCGGCGAGATGAAACCGT
>DATFXZ010000561.1:0-2863 GCA_035315305.1 Terriglobia bacterium
TGAAGGCCGAACATAGTCAACTGGTTCGGTACACCGTTGTTGAAGCGGTATGCGAGCCGGTCGTCATTGTAGAAGCTGACCGATGTGTTCATGTGATACACATACGACCCACCGACCTTCACATTGTGAGATCCAGTTACATAAGACGCCGCACCGCGCCAGGTGTGCGTGGCACCCCAGGGGCGCGACCAATATCCTGCCGCATTCGTCCCACCGAAAGTTGTCGGCGCGCGATAGATCAGGTTGGGAAGAATCCCGCCCTGGTCCTGCACACGAATCAATGCATGGTTGTTGTCTGGACGATCATTGCCGCCGTACAGGACCCGCGGCCCTAAGCCGTAGCCGGCATCGACGACGAGGTGGGTCGTCGGAGTGTAAGTCCAGGTAATCTGGCCCATCTCCTGCGGATTGTCTTCAATCCGTCCGGCCGCCTCTGGTGACAGCAGGAAGGGTGTCGTTTCGCCTCCTTCATTGCAATGCAGACATATCGATTGCTCATCCCACCAGAAGTTCACTTTGTTGGTCCGGGAAGCCTGCCATGTAAGTCTCAGGCTCGTGTTCTTCCAGGTACCGTCATCCAGAGCCTGATGAGAAAAGTCGGGATCGTAGGTCCACTTCGTCACGTCGCCGGCATTCTTGTTTCTCCACAAAGGAACATACTTGCGATTGCCCTGATAACGGGCAGTCCAGTAGAACCAGAGCCGGTCTTTCTTAATCGGACCTCCAATCGCCCCGTTGAGGTCCCAGACGGCCCGCAGCTTGTTCGGAGCGCGCAGACCAGCATTCTTCAGGGCCTGCGTGAAATTGCTTCCCTGCAATCCGGCTGACGCCCCATTTACCAACACGCTTCCGTGGAATTCGTTGCCGCCTACTTTCGGAAGAATATTCATGACCGGCCCGCCAGTCGTTGCTTCGCCCATGCCGCCGAAGATGGTGAAATTGACTTCCTGGGCCGTGCTGACTTCGGGCACGTAAGACGAGACGCCCAATCCTTGAAAGCCCATGCTCAACCCCTCGACATGGACCTGCCCTTCATCCCGACGTCCGCCGTGCGCTTGAAAGACGCTGAAGATCGGACCCTGAACGCCGCCGACGTCATTTCCCTGAACATTGAGAGCGGGTATCAAGGTGGTCAGGCTGAAATACTGCCGGCCACTCGGGATGGAATTGACGACGTCGTTCGTCAGTGTTTCCTGAGTTTTCGTGCTCTGGGTATCAACGAGTGGAGTTTCGCTACTGACCGTGACGGTCTCCTGGACAGTACCCACACGCAACTCCGCGTTCACAGTTGCAACAAAAGTTCCTGTGAGTTCGATCCCCTCGCGCAGTATCGAGGCGAATCCAGGCAGCCCGAACGTTACGCTATAGGTACCGGGTCGTAAGTCTACAATTCGGTAGCGGCCGGTCTCGTCCGTAACCGCAGAACGGACTTGTTCAATCAATACCGGACTCCTCGCCTCGACCATTACACCCGGCAACACGGCTCCCGATGGATCTGTGACGATACCCGTCAGCGCCGCACCCGCTTGGGCATACATCAAGGTGGGAACGAGCAACATAAAGATCGAAACGATCAGAAGCTGAATCGATGGACGCATGAGATTCCTCCTCTCGGACGCGAACATAGTTTTTGCTAACGTGAATTTCTGTGTCGGTGACTATATCGCCGGCAAAAACGGAAATAAAGGAAACGATCACTGTATCGGTCGCATTTTTGATCATCTGAATCTGTTACGGCAGTTACCTTCCCCGCATAATATTCCCCTCCTCGTGAGGAGGGGATTACTGCATAGGAGGAAAAGGTGACTCCGTTCGAAAGCAAACGCGAAGAGTTTCTGATCTCAACCGATCCCGCTCGGTTGGATATCGTCGCCGTGCATGCCTACCTTACGCGGTCTTACTGGGCCGCCGGCATTGCGAAAGAAGTCGTTGCAAAATCCGTCGAAGGTTCGCTTTGTTTTGGTTTGTATGAAGGGTCTCGTCAAATCGGTTTAGCTCGAGTCATTACGGATAAAGCAACGTTCGCATATCTGTGCGACGTCTACGTGCTGGAGAGCTATCGTGGGCGAGGGCTCGGCAAATGGTTGATGAGCGTCGTCCGATCGCATCCGGATCTTCAGCATCTGCGCCGTTTTGTTCTGGCCACGAGAGACGCACACGGCTTGTATAAACAATTCGGATTCTCACCTTTGAGTCATCCCGAACGGCTCATGGAGATCTTAAGATGAGCCGCATTCGTTTCCAGCAGGTTGACGTTTTTACCAGCGTACCGTTCAAAGGCAATCCAGTAGCCGTGATCCTCGAGAGCGATCGACTTTCGACGGCACAGATGCAGGCGATTGCAAACTGGACGAATCTTTCTGAAACGACCTTCATCGAACCGCCCAGTGATCCTGTCGCGGACTATCGGCTACGGATCTTTACGCCTCGAGCGGAACTTCCGTTCGCCGGTCATCCCACGATTGGCTCCGCCTACGCGATGCTGCGCAGTGGCTATGTTCCAAAACGGCCCGGGATCTTGGTTCAGGAGTGCGGCAAGGGGCTGGTCGAGTTGTGCATCGACAGCGAGCGCCTCTTCTTCCGGTTGCCAACACCTGTATTTACACTTCCCGACGCGCGACAGGTCGCGGAAGCCGCCGCTGCGCTGCGCATCGCTAAAACAGAAATCGTGAGTGCTGCAATCATTGATGTCGGCCCCGTCTGGCTCACCGTGCAACTACCCGACGCTCAAGCTGTAAGCGACTTGAAACCGGATATGGCGGCGATCGCCGCGCTTTCGCGGTCCCCAGTGACAGGTTTGAATGTGTTTGGGTTTTACAAAAACGACGGGCTCGCCGCCGTCGAGGTGCGTTCCTTCGCGCCG
>DATFXZ010000562.1:0-4381 GCA_035315305.1 Terriglobia bacterium
TGATAGACGTAACTTTCAGTATGTCGATACAGGCAGCCGACGTCGATAGATGGTAGCGCCGACAAAGCAGATCGCGATCTCAGTATTGAGGAAATCCTCAACGCGATCATTAAAGAGCCCATCACCGAGTTACTTCAGCGCGAGCACTCGATTTGGATCGATCCGCACAATCGTGTAGGTGATGGGTTCCTGAACGTCGGTGAATCCATGCGGCGTGCCAGCCGGAATGACGACCATGTCGCCCTTCGAGACGCGGCGGCTGACGCCGCCGCGAATGCCGCTGCCAGCGAATCCCGGACCACTGAGTTGGTTCACAACATCGCTAGACGGTTCGCGTTTTTGTGGATTCACGAGTGTTCCGCCGGTCACAAATGTTCCGGAGCCTTCGACTACGTAGTAGACCTCCGAAACGTTTTCATGCGAAGCCATCCCCGTAAGGTTTGTACCTTTGTCGCGATGCACAACCGCGATGCTGACGTTGTGCCCGCCCCCATCCACCGTACGAATCGGTATGTCGGTAATGTTTTTGGCGATCTCTTCCCTTACAGTGGCCTGGATGTCCGAGGCTTTCACATCCGTTGCTGGAAGAGTTTTCGTTGTGGCTGCCTGCGCAAGCAACAACACGATCGCGAGAATCCTTGACATAGTCGTTTTCTCCTTGCTTGTCCCCTATACTGCGAGGCATGACCGGTGGTCAACTCATCGTTGAGTGTCTTGTTCGGCACGGCGTCGATATGGTCTTCGGGATACCCGGCGCACATACGATATCCATTTATGACGCGCTCCATCGGCACCCGAAGATCAGGCATATCCTTGTGCGACACGAACAGTCAGCAGCGCTCATGGCGGACGGCTACGCGCGGTCAACGGGGAAGCCAGGCGTGTGCTGCGTAACAACAGGTCCCGGCGTGACGAATGCGGCTACCGGATTAGCTGTCGCGAACAGCGATTCGATTCCGGTTCTTCTCATCTCCAGTCAGGTGCATTCCGAAGCCGCCACGAAACGGCGCGGCTTGTTCCACGCGATGGACCAACTTGCACTGACCAAACCCATCACGAAGTGGAACGCCCGCATCGACCGTCCGGAGCAGATTCCGCAAGTTATGGCGAATGCCTTCGGCATTCTGATGAAAGGACGACGCGGAGCAGGGCATGTGGAAGTGCCGCTAAACGTACTTCAGCAAGAGTTCGAGTTTGAAGATTCGAGACTGGAAGCGACGAGCGTCGACTCGAATTCGGAGCCGCGAAACATTAGTGTGGAAATTCGGCGTGCCGCCCAACTATTACGTGATACTAAGCGTCCGCTGATCTTTGCGGGTGGCGGAGTCATCGCAGCCGGAGCTTGGAGCCAGCTGGTAGAGGTTGCGGAGCTGCTACAGGCACCAGTGCTGATGAGTCCAATGGGGAAGGGCGCGATTCCCGCCGGTCATCCGCTCTGTGCCGGTGTGACGTTTAGCTGGGTGACCGCGGACTTGCAGAACATGGAAAGGAGCCTATCGCCGTTAATCCGAATGGCCGACGCTGCGCTGGCCGTGGGTTTCCGCTTCAGCCAGTTGGCGACAGTGAACTATACGCTACCGGTGCCGAAGTCTCTTGTGCAGATTGACATCGACGCTGCCGAAATCGGCGCAAATTATGACGTAACCGTGGGCATCCTATCGGATGCGAGACTCGCTCTCAGCCAACTGCGTGATGCTCTAAAGGCGGAAGGGATCGAACCTGCCGCGCGCCTGTCCTGGATCCCTGATTCCGTCCGTCCCCAGAAACAAATCGATGTCGGACCCGCAAGCCATCCGCCGGTGGATTGGTGGGAGCTGCGCGAAGTCTTGAAGCGCGATGCGATTGTTGCAGCTGACATCGCCCGCAGCGGCTACGCCCTCGTCGGCCAGTTTCCGGTGTATCAGCCACGGACTTTCATGCACTCGGCATCGTTTATTGCGATGGGGCACGCCTTTCCTGCGGCACTTGGCGCCAAACTCGCGTTTCCAGACCGGCAGGTAGTCTCGGTCAGCGGTGACGGCTGCTTCCTGATGACGGGTCAGGAACTGGCAACAGCGGTTCAAAACGGCATTAATGTCGTCGCCATCGTAATCAACGATCGTTGCCTGACGGGCATAGCGGCTTTGCAAGATGCGCAATACCACGGACGGCGCGAGGCCGTGGATCTGGTCAATCCGGATTTCGTGCGGTTCGCAGAGTCTTTCGGAGCGGTTGGATTGCGAGTAACGCGGCCAGATGAATTCAAGTCGGCTGTTGAAAAGGCGCTGGGTAGCGACAAGCCCACGCTTGTCGAGATAGTGTGCTGAACGCCGCGCGAGCGGACCCATCGCCCTACGCTGCATAGAGGAGTTTTCCATGCGTAATGCGCTCATGTTAATCGTGACAAGTTGCGGCCTTCTTGCGGCTCAAACCTCACCACTAACTCCGGAAGCGCGAGCGCGATTCCATGGTGAGATGAGTCAGGCAGTGGATCCTTTCCACATTATCGGCAACATTTATTATGTCGGTGCCAGGAACATTGCTTCGTATCTGATCACCACCCCGCAAGGTCACATCATGATCGACACGGGCACTAAAGAAATGCATGAGGTGATTCGCGCGAACGTCGAGAAGCTTGGGTTCAAGTTGCAGGATGTGAAAATCCTCCTGTCGGGACATGCGCACTTTGACCACGTTCAGGGACACGCGGCGATGAAGAAGGCCACAGGAGCAAAGGTGATGGCGATCGGTGAAGATGCAGTGGCGCTCGCTGCCGGAACCGATAACTCGCCCCTTGGTGACGAAGGCTGGGAGCCTGTTGCTGTTGAGCGAGTGTTGAAGGATGGTGAAACCGTCACAATGGGCGGCACAACATTGCGCGCCGTTTGGACGCCCGGCCACACTCCGGGCTGCACCACATGGACGACCAGGGCGCAGGAAAAGAAAAAGACCTACGCAATCGTTTTCCAGGCGTGTGGTGCGCCGAACGCCGGCGTCAAGCTCATCGGAAATACGAAATTTCCGATGCTCGTCGAAGACACATTGCGATCCTTCGAGATCCAGAAGAACCTCAAAGCGGATATCTACCTCCCGATGCATCCCGAGGAATTGTTCGCCGGCAAGGTTGAACGCATAAAGGCAGGCGAAACTCCTCATCCTTTGTTCAACCCGGATGGCTATGCGAAATTGATCGTTAATACGGAGACGAATTTCAAAAAGCGTGTCGAAGAAGAGCGGGGGAAAACATCAAACGTACGCTAGGGTCGATTGCCACAGCTTCGCTGGTTCAACGGCATTTGGTCTCGATTCTTTTCAAGATCGATCAGCTTGCGCCTGAGACCGCAAATTATGTACCCGATCGAGAGGCGCCCCGGCGAGATTGACCGACTGTTGATCCAGAGTGACGCGCTTGCTCGTGACACATCGATTATGTTGGACCGCATCGGTGTGCGACGGGGATGGTGCTGCATCGATTTGGGCTGTGGTCCTCAGGGCATAACTGATCTTCTCAGCACGCGTGTTGGCTCGACGGGGCGAGTCGTCGGCCTCGACGCCGACCCTGTGTTTCTCGACCATGCTCGCCAGCACGCGAACTCGCAAGGGTTCGCGAACATCGAATTTGTGTTGGGCGATGTTTACAACTCCGGACTTCGAGCTGGGAGCTTCGATTTGGTACATACCCGTTTTGTGGCAAGCACTGCTGGCAATCCTGAAAGGCTGCTGCAGGAATCCATTCAGTTGACACGGCCCGGTGGCAACGTTGCTTTTCAGGAAGCGGATATGTTGACCCTCAATTGCTACCCTTCACATCCTGCCTGGGAACGTTTAAAGAGTGCTTTCGCGGAAGTCTTTCCGTATATCAGCGGCAACGCGTGGTCTGCGTATGATTTGTATCGAATGCTCCGGCAATCAGGGTTAGAGGGTGTCCAGTATCGAGCTTTCTTAGTGGGGTTTCGCTCGAGCGACCGAATGGCCGACTATTTACCCGCGACCATCGAATCTGTACGCTCTGCAGTCATCAAAAGGCACTTGATGATTTCTAACGAACTGGACGCAGCTGTTGCAGAGTGCCGTGCCCACCTCGCTGATCCCGACACTGTCTCTACGTACCTCACCGTGGTTCAGGTGTGGGGCACCAGACCCCCGTCTCAATGAACACGAGTGAGGTCGATCATCGCCCGGTAGTCGGTGTAGGCTGTGCTTCCTTGGCGCGATCTGCAGCGACGCCAGGGTCCAAGCTCGCCCGCGCTTCTCAGAAACTCGCAGCGATTGTGGGCAGCGAGGATGTTCATGGCACTGCGAATTATGTCAGCGGCTGATGTAGCATAAGCACTCACAAGGGGGAGACTATGTTGAAGTGGAAAATTCTCGCGGTTCTAGGCTTGGCATTCGGCGTCGCGGG
>DATFXZ010000563.1:0-7026 GCA_035315305.1 Terriglobia bacterium
GCAGGAATACCGACGGCTTCGCTGTAACACTTGACGCCGATTTCCTCGACCCATATGAATCTCCTGGAGTCGCAACTCCCGTCCGGGGCGGCGCCGACTATCGTGAAGCACACCTTGCAATGGAAATGATTGCGGATACCAAGAAGATGGTTTCCTTCGAAATCACGGAGATCAACCCGATTCTCGACGTGCACAACAAAACTGCACATTTCGGAATGGAATTGATCCTCTCTGCGTTCGGGAAACAGATTTTATGACTGCCGGAACGTCGACTCTCAAGAATGTTCTTGAAACCTTCACAACCGAAGGCCAGCTATACGAACGCCTCGAAAACGGCAAGCTGCGATGCTTCGCTTGCGGACATCGCTGCGTGATTTTCGATGGGCTCGACGGGATCTGTCGCGTCCGGTTCAATCGTGGAGGCAAGCTGCTCGTCCCGCACGGTTATATCGGCGCCCTTCAACTCGATCCAGTCGAAAAAAAACCCTTCTTCCATGCATTGCCGGGATCTCTGGCGTTGAGCTTTGGGATGCTCGGATGCGACTTTCACTGCTCGTATTGCCAAAATTGGGTGACCTCTCAGGCGCTGCGGGATCCGAACGCGGTAGCGCCTCCGCATCAATTAACGCCTGAGGACTTCGTTGCGCTTGCGGTTGCGCAAGGCGCGCGCATCGTCACCAGCACGTATAATGAGCCGCTGATCACGAGCGAGTGGGCCGTCGACATTTTCAAGATCGCACGAGAGGCCGGTCTTAAGACATCGTATGTTTCAAACGGCAACGGCACGCCCGAGGTTCTGGATTACATCAAGCCGTGGGTCGATTTATACAAAGTCGATTTGAAGAGTTTCCAGGATCGGAACTACCGCAAGCTCGGTGGTCTCTTGAAGAACGTCCTCGAAACGATCGAGCGCCTCTACGCGATGGGCTTTTGGCTCGAGATCGTCACACTCATCATTCCAGGATTCAATGACAGCAACGAAGAACTACGCGACATAGCTCAATTTCTGGCAAGGATCTCACCTGACATTCCGTGGCACGTCACGGCATTTCATCAGGACTACAAGATGACAGATCCCGACAACACGCCTGTCGCCACGCTGCTTCGGGCCGCGGAGATCGGCAGATCCGCAGGATTGCATTTCGTATACGCCGGCAACTTGCCGTCACGTGTCGGAAACTGGGAAAACACGTACTGCCCCGGTTGTAACGGTCTTTTAATTGAGCGTTCCGGCTATCGCATCCGCAATGCTCGCATGACACCCGCGAGCACGTGCCCCGACTGCAACCGCCGGATTCCAGGCGTCTGGAGTTAGCCCATCAAGCCCTAACCATGCCAGATCCTATCGGCATCTTCGCTAATTGGTACGATGACGCGCGGCGCGGCGCCCTCATGGATCCTGATATCGCAGCGCTGGCTACCGCATCTAAAAAGGCTCGGCCCTCGGTACGCATGGTTCTTTACCGTGGTATTCGAGAAGGAGGCTTTTCATTCTTCACGAACTACGAAAGCCGAAAAGGCCGGGAGTTGTCGGAGAATCCATTTGCCGCAATGGCGTTCTATTGGCCACATTTGGGAAAGCAGGTTCGAATCGAAGGCGAAGTCCAGCGGCTCTCGGCGAAGGAGTCTGACACGTACTTCGAGCAGCGGCCATTCCTAAGCCAGATTACAGCGGCTGCCTCGCCACAGAGCCGCGTTATGAAGGACGAAGGTGAATTCCTCGCGCGTCTGGTCGCGCTCGAGCGGTCTTCCCATGGAAAGATTTCGCGCCCGCCCGGCTGGGGAGGATTCAAGCTTTTGCCGTCAATTCTTGAATTCTGGACGCATCGAGACAATCGCAGGCACGAACGGATTCAATACGAAAAGGTCGGACAGGAATGGAAGGAATCACGCCTGTATCCGTAGTCGCGGGATTGTAGTTGCATGCAACATTCCATCGATGCATAATTATGCAACAATATGCATAACTATGCAGCGCCGCCAATTTCGGGTACGCGTTCGTTAATGTTCATCACACACCGTCCAAACGTCACCTTTGTCCGCGGGCAAGGCTCCTGGCTCTTTGACGAAGACAACAAGCCGTACCTTGATTTCGTGCAAGGCTGGGCTGTCAATTCGCTCGGCCATTCCCCGCGAATTGTTCTAGACGCGTTAATGGCGCAATCTGAGCGCGTCCTCAATGTCAGCCCCGCCTACTACAACGAGCCCATGTGCCGGCTGGCTGAATTGCTGGCGAGGCTTTCACAACTTGACCGCGTGTTCTTTGCGAATAGCGGCGCAGAGGCGAATGAAGGGGCGATCAAGCTGGCGCGCAAATGGGGTTCCCTGAAACGGGACGGCGCGCATGAGATCGTCGTATTCGAAGACTCGTTCCACGGCCGCACGCTTGCGACCATGTCAGCTTCCGGAAAACCGCAATGGAAGGATCTCTACGAGCCGAAAATACCGGGTTTCATACGAGTGCCGAAGGACGATCTTTCGGCGGTTGCTCGCGCAATTGGCTCTCGCACTGCCGCCGTGATGCTGGAGCCGATTCAAGGCGAGGCCGGAGTGATTCCGTTCTCTGCTTCATTTCTCCGCGGTTTGCGGGAGCTGACAAATGAAGCGGGCATCCTACTCATTCTGGATGAGATTCAAACTGGAATCGGTCGTACCGGAACGATGTTCTGTTTCGAACACGCGTCAATTCGACCTGATATCCTGACACTCGGCAAGGGGATCGGCGGCGGAGTGCCCCTCGCCGCGACGATCGCGCATGAAGAAATCTGCCTCTTCCAACCGGGTGACCAGGGCGGCACGTTCAATGGCAATGCCTTGATGACTGCAGTCGGTTGCGCCGTGGTCAAAGAGGTCGCACGGCCTGAATTCCTGCAGCGGGTACGCGAGACCGGTGAGTATCTTGCAGCTCGGCTTTGCGAGCTCTCACGGGAACTCGGCCTCGGCGAGGTGCGTGGCCAGGGTCTTCTGCTCGCTCTGGACTTGAATCGAGACGTAGGATCCCGCGCGGTTGAGACGGCACTTGCTTCAGGATTATTGATCAATTCTCCACGACCGAAATCGCTACGCTTCATGCCTGCTCTGAATGTCACGCACGGCGAAATCGACCGTATGGTCGCAATCCTGGGCGACGTGATCCGTTCGTTGTGAGCCGTCACACATCTCCGATGAAGCGGGCTGTGGTTTCTCCCTGCGCGACGGCTAAAACCGGCGCCTACAGGTCGGTTTTCTTTTTCGGCGAGAGAGTCTAATTGATCGTTACGGCCGTTCGCAATTGTTGGTAGACCGTTTCCACCTGCACGCGAGTCGATTCAACCGAACCGGAGTTATCGATGACGAAATCCGCGTACTTTACCTTTTCCTCGTTCGCCATTTGAGAACGAATACGCGATTCGATCTTCTCCTCCGAGAGCGCAGAGCGAGCCCGAAGCCGTTCCCTCTGAATTTCTGGGCTACAGGTCACGACGATGACTTTGTCGTAGTTCTTATAAGTCCCGACTTCGATCATTAGCGCGGCGTCGACAATGGCAATGCCGTGCGGGTCCTGGGCTTTCATGTCGTTAAGCCATTCCTGTTGACGTTGGGTGATGGCTGGGTGAACCAGGCTGTTGAGCTTAGCGCGTGCTTGCGGGTCTTTGAAAACGATGTCGCCCAAAATTCGGCGATCGATCGTGCCGTCAAGCGCCAAAACGCGGTTTCCGAATTGCTTCACAACGGCTGCGTGCACGGCCTGGCCTGGCTCAAAAAGCTGATGCGTGATTTGATCGGATTCGATCAAATGACAGCCGAGCTCGACAAACATCGCGCCTACAGTGCTCTTGCCCGTCGCAATTCCGCCGGTCAGGCCGACTCGAAGCATCAGAGCCCTCGCCGCATTCGAGCAGCCTTGATCGTGTTCTTCATGAGTGTGGCAATCGTCATGGGGCCAACGCCGCCAGGAACGGGCGTGATCATGGAGGCCACTTCCTTCACAGCGCGCTCATCCACGTCGCCAACCCAGATGTAACCACGCTTTTCGAAATCCTTGAGGCGCGCGTCGTCGTTTCCAAACAGTCGTTGGACCTCAGCGCGATCGGACACTTTGTTGGTGCCAACATCGATTACAACAGCGCCGGGCTTGACCCAGTCGCGGGTTACGAGAGCTGTCTTGCCTATAGCTGCCACGATGATGTCCGCCTGACGTGTGATCTCCCGCAGGTTGCGTGTCTTGGAGTGGCAAATCGTAATCGTCGCATTCGCATGCATGAGAAGCAGAGCCTGGGGCTTCCCGACATCATCGCTGCGTCCGAGCACGACCGCATTTGCGCCTTCGAGCGTCACACTCGATCGGTGTAGCAATTCCATCACTCCCGAAGGAGTGCACGCGACAAGCGTTTCATGACCCAGCACCAGGGATCCCAAATTGGCAGAGTGAAAGCCATCGACATCTTTTTTCGGATCGACGCTTTCCAAGACAGCATGCTTGCTTACATGCTTCGGAAGAGGGAGTTGGACCAGAATTCCGTCGATGGAATCATCTTCGTTGAGCTTGCTCACTTCCGCGAGAAGCTGTTCGGTCGTTACAGCGCTTGGGATGGTCAGTTTCCGACTATAAATGCCCAGCTGCTCACAGGTCCTGGCTTTCATGTTGACGTATGCGGATGACGCGGCGTCATCGCCCACCAGGACAACCGCCAATCCAGGCTGAATCCCACGTCTCTTCAGACTTTCGACTTCCGCAGCAACCTCTCGCTTGATGTCTTCAGAGATCTTTGTTCCGTTTATAAAAGTAGCGGTCATAATTTCGCAGCTTCCACAGTTTTTTACGAGCCTTTTAGCAAGGACTTCATCATACACTGGGACCGCATGTCCCTCGTCCTGACGCTGCTTTTTGTATTGGCTACGACACCGTTTGAATCCACGATCGATCGCGCCTTTGTCGGATTTCGAAATAGCGACTGGACCGCGGCGGCGGCCGCTCTGGATGAAGCCTCAGCTGAAGAACCTGCGACGTTCGAGGCCAATAATTTTCATTATTTGCGCGGGCGTATCGCCGAGAATCAAGGCGACTGGTCGCGCGCTAAACAGGAGTTCACCCAAATCCGCAGCGATAACCCGCTATATGCGCTGGCCTCCTGGCACGCTGCGCGCGCCTCGGCAAAATTGCGTGACGATGCAGTCACCCTGCAATTACTCGAGCTGCTGCCGAGAAATTTCCCACAAGAACTGAAAATGCAATTGGCTCGCGAGGCCGGCGGCAGTATTGCTCTCCAAATCCATCAGGCGCTTTCCACTCGTGAGGCCCGATATGCACGCGCCCGCGGCTTGGACGACAAGGGGGCGCTTTGGGCCCTAATCCGCGAAAGTAAGGATGACGACGTTGCGCTCGACGCCGCCCGCACCGTTGCGGGAACTGCCAATACGCCCAGCGACGTGATGGAAGCCGGGGAAGTCTTCGCGAACCATCGCCAATTCGAGAATGCGCTGCCGTTGTACCAGCAGGCCGCAACAGATGCCGTGTACGGCCCGGATGCGAGATTTCGAATTGCTAGGATTCATTTTCAGCAAGAGAACTATCGGCTCGCGATGGAAGACTACCGCTCGCTCGCGAAGGACTTCCGAGGTTCGGATTGGGAAAAGGAAGCCGACTATCAAATCGCCTCGTGCTACTGGCGGCTCGCGGATTACCGAAATTCCGAGAATGCATATCTCGATTACATCCAAAAATACGGACGAACCGGTATGAAGGAGGCGGCCACTCGCAATCTGATCGACGTCTATCGCGTTCTCCGTGAAAACCAGAAGGCACTCGTTGTGCTCGACCGCGCCCTTGCCACACAATTGTCGGTGTCAACGCGTCAGGTCTTTCTCTTCACGAAAGGCAAGATCCTTTACGACGAAAAAAGGTATGCCGCCGCACTGGCGATCTTTCAACAGCTGGAACGAATGAAGCTGCGATCCGCACCCGGCAGTGCGACACGAGAAGAGGTCCAGTACTTCCAGGCGCTCTGCCAATCGAAATTGGGAAAACCGGCCGCCGCAAGAGCGATCTGGCAAAAACTTGCACGCGAGGAGTTTTCGTATTATGGGCAGCGATCCGCCGAGAAGCTCGGTAGAGAGCCCAGCCGAAATTCAGCAGACGTTTGTTCGTCGGACCGGGATTTGACTTTGAGGAATTTCGAAACGGATCTCGCCGGACTACGCCATCCGCTCCGCACCGAATTAGATCCCGCAGCGGATGCTGTTTCGGAGCTCATCTTTTTGCAACTCTGGGACGAAGCGGCATTTTGGATGAACTGGTCCGATAGACGTATCGCGCAGCGCCCTGCGGCGCAGATCGCGTATCTTGGCGGACAATTTGATCGTTCAATTTTGTTTGCCGATCGACTGCCAAGAAACGAATCTACGCTTCTGCTGTTGTATCCCAACGGATACAGAAAACTGATTTGCGAGGCAGCGCTCGCCTATAAAATCGATCCACTTTGGCTCCACGCGATCATCTGGCAAGAGAGCAAATACAATCCGAACGCGCGCTCCGGAGCAAGCGCAAGAGGTCTGATGCAGTTCATCCCCGAAACAGCTAGCGCCGTAGCCGCATCTGTTGGAATGCTTCCTTTGTCCGTGGAGAACCTTTACGATCCGGCCGTTAGTATCCGACTTGGCGCTGCTTATTGGGCATCACTAATGGAGAAGCTGAAGTCCCCGGAAATGGCTCTCGCCGCATATAACGGCGGCCCTGACAACGTTCAGCGATGGATCAGCAAGGCCACCGATCCCGAATTGTTTGTGTCGGACATCGGTTTCGTGGAGACCAAACGGTACGTCATGCTAGTTTTTGCCGCGCATGCAGCGTACGGCTCGCTAGCTCATTAAAGCAGTTCGTAGCCCGGCCCGTCCCCACCTTCAGGCGTCACCCAATTGATGACTTCGTAAGGATCCATGATGTCGCACGTCTTGCAGTGCACGCAGTTGGAAAAATTGATTTGCAGGTGTCGCGTATTCCCGTTCTCAGCCATTTCATACACGGCAGCCGGACAGAAGAATTGGCAT
>DATFXZ010000564.1:0-3735 GCA_035315305.1 Terriglobia bacterium
CTTCAATAGACATCCAGATCGCGCCCAGAGGCCACGTTGCCTTTGTACGCCTGCTTCACTTGATCCAGTAAATCATGTTCCGGCAGTCCTTCGAAAATCTGGTGATACAATACCAACAGCTTGGGATGTGCAGCGGTGGCAATCGTGCCTAGTTCCTGCGCTGTGGTGTGGAAGGCCTGAAAGTAGCGCAACGTCGGTTGGGTTTTATCACTCAACGGACGCGAATTGTAGACCTCGTGCAGCAACACGTCGCAGCTATCGCAGGCTTTGGCAACGGCATCGGTTGGCGCGGTGTCGCCGGAGATCACGATGATGCGATCGGGAGTTTGGAATTTGTATCCGAAGGCTTGATCCCAGCTTCCATGCTTCACTTCAAACGCCGTAACGGTGACGTTTGCGTCTTTGTAGATCACGCCAGGCTCGACCTCGTGGGCCTGCACTTTGTAGCCGGTCGTATTCCCCTGCTCCAACCCGTGAATGCGAATATCAATGTCCTTTGTCCAGGCGCGTTCGATGTTGTCAGTCATATCTTTCAGGCCGCGCGGTCCGTAGGCTTCTAGTGGCGCAATGCGGCCCAGCACCCAGGGCGTGAAAACGAGATCCGGCAAGCCAAGTGTGTGGTCGGAGTGGAGATGGGTAATGAAAACTTTCTGCAGCTTCGTGACGTTCAGCGCCGGAATGCCGTTCTTCTGCTCGGCTGCGACCGCGCGGCGAACCACTCCCGGGCCGCAGTCCACCAAATACGCAGTTCCGTTGACTACGACAGCTACGGCTGGCCCCGAACGCTCAGGGTCGGCGTTCGGCGTGCCGGTTCCGAGCAGGACCACCTTAGTTTGATTGGCGCCATTAGCTGCTAACAACAGTGCGGTAGCAATCCTGAGGAGCGAGACCATCGCAACCGGAATGAGAACAACACGCTTCATGAATCTACATGTCCGCTAATTTTGAAGGCAGCAGCCCGACCTGCCTCATCAGGCTCGCGGTGTCCCAATAATCGGAATTGCGTTGGATCTTTTCGCCCTGGAGTTCGAAAATCGCGATCACTACTGCTCGACAAGCCAGCCACCGTGTACCACCCATTCATGGACGACATTGCCTTTGTCATTGATGAGCGAGAGGCGGTGCGTGCGGACTTCATCGGCAGTGATGACATTACCGCCCTTGGTCGCGCCAAGAAAGGCCAGGCCGATGGTGGCACAGAGGATGGCGAGAAGGACGCGGTTCTGGCGTTCGACGCGATGCAAGCGTGTTTCGAGTTGTGCGGGGGTGATTGAGTTCATGAGCGAAGATACTGGAATCGGCTAATCAACAAAATATTTACGTTCCTACCGACTGTGTCCGCCTACCGATTCATTTCCTCGTGCTGTGCTCGCCATCAGCGAGACAGAGACGTTACGACGGATTTGGAGGGGAAATGCACAATTCCGCGGATCCACACTGTAGCGACACTTTCTGAGCCGGAGGTCATCGACCTGACGGAGGGCGAATTCTTTTTCTTTGTGCGTTTTGTCGAGACCTGATAATCAGCATTGCTCATGAATCTCTTGAGCTTGCCGGACGGGCGAATCATTAACCTCGAACATCTCACTTACGCAGAACGCGCTGGCGAGTACTTGTCATTGCATTTCGATAGCGGCGCTGAGGGAGGAATGGGTTCTGTCGTTAGGCTAAAGCAAGGCGAAGGCGCGAGACGGGTATGGGCATACCTCGCCGGAAAATGCACCGTGAAGATCGAAGCGGTCTAGTTGGGTAATCGCTGCCTAACGATCGACGCCGCCCGACTTCGGAGCCATCGGCCGCCAGGGTGACGGTTTAGAACCCACCGTCTGCAGTAATTATTCCATCACGCGCGCAACCAAGTCCTTCTGTCTTGAGCTCGACGAATTTCATCTGCTTGTCGTCAATTTTCCATGCGCTTATCCCTGGAAGGGTTTTAACACCATCTTGATTCTTGAGGACCCCGATCGCTGTCCCCGGGAGATCGGTGCCATTTAACTGACACGAACCGATAAACGCCGGTGAGTCCTTGGAGTGCTTCGGAAATTTCAGCACGTCTCTCACGACACCTTTGTCTTCAAGAAGTACGTACTCTTCTCCACAGATTCGCCAGGAAATTACGGATACCTGATCAGAGATCTCTGAAGCCCCCGAGATCTTTAAGCCCCAGATCCTTGTGCCTCTCTTCCAGAACAACGATCTTCTCATTCGGCATCTTGCGGCCGATGAGAGCTTTTCGAACGTCAGATCCGCAGCGAACCGAATCAAAGCCATCTGCACCGCAAACGCTACCGCAGCAAAAGAGTAAAAGGACTAACATCAGGGTCGGAATATTTTGTTTGGTTTTCATTTTTGTTTTAGATCTGCCTCGCAATGGCGGCAGTTTGAATACAAGCATTGCCAGTTGGCAATAGCGCAGGTCGCCGGTGCGAATGAAATGAAGGGACAGTGGCGGATTCAAGATTCTTTCGAGCGGTAAGACCCGTTGTCACGTTGATCAGTATTGACGAAGGGGACCGAATTAGGCAAAAACTTGCAGGCCCCAACTACCCGATAGGGGGAATGCAAAGATCGCGGAAAAAGACGCGCAAGCGAAAGCAGACTAACTTGATCAAGGCAGCGCGACGTGTGATCAAAACAACGCAAAAATTGGTGGAGAAGCGCCGTGAACTGGAGGATCGGCTTAGGTCCTGGTGCCCCGAAGACTTGGTCGATTTTTGGAGAGGTAATTAGGCCGCGCGATTGCGGCGATCAAACGTTGCTCCCGCTCCATTTAAGCTTTTGGCGGACTACGCTGAAGAACGAAGCATCCGGCAATGAAGCCAGTGGAAGCGTTTTCTTTGCTTTTCGGACGGTGACGATTGATCCGCGTTCGACGTGGATGGGTCTGCGGCCGTCCAGCGTCAGATACACTGGATAGTCGGGATGACTCGCTTCGATTTCGATCATCGACGTATCCGAAACAATGATCGACCGGTTTGTAAGAACGTGAGGGCAAATCGGGGTGATAACGAATACTCCGGACTCAGGATCGAGAATCGGTCCTCCGGCCGACAGTGAATAGGCGGTGGATCCTGTGGGCGTCGCGACAACTAATCCGTCGGCATTGAACTCCGTGAGCGGTTCGCCGTTGACTCGGGTGGATAACATGACGAGGCGCGAAAGTTCGCCGCGGCTCAGGACGGCGTCGTTTAGCGCGAGCATTTTGTTCGTTCTTTTGTCGCCCAGTGTCACCCTCGCCTCGAGCAGCGCACGGTGACTGAAATTAATCCGATCTTTTGCGATGCATTCGACAGCTTCGCGGTAATTCGACGAACTTGCGCACGTCAGGAAACCGAGCGAGCCGACGTTGATGCCGAAGATTGGTTTGATCATCTCACCGAGTTGACCAATAACGCGCAGAATCGAGCCGTCGCCGCCGGCTACAACCAGGAGATCTGTCATAGCTCCAAGCTCAGTCACTGGATAGCCGCGTTGTTTTCCAGCAACACGCGCAGTTTCCTTTTCGAACAGAATCGAAATCGAAAATCGCTCGAATTCCTTGGCGATTGAATTGATCAACTCCACAACGCCGCGTTTTCCGGTGTGCGCTATTAGACCGATCGTCTTTGTATGCATGCAAAGAATTCCTGGTTGCCGTCCGTGCCTTTAATCGCCGCCGGCGCGATCCCACCGACAACGTGCCCCAGATCAGTCACAAATGCGACGATCTTGTCTTGTGCCCTCTGGTGCAAGCGA
>DATFXZ010000565.1:0-2559 GCA_035315305.1 Terriglobia bacterium
CGGAATGAACCACGACCTTGCCATCCGGCCGAGGCGCTATCGCGACCCACGTCGACAAATCGATCGCAACCGGCATGACGAACCCATCGTTGTAATCCGTGTGTTCACCGATCAGATTAACGCGGCCAGGCGCGCGAAAGACTCGTGGTGTTCCGCCGAACATTTCGTGGAACCGGCACCTTAGATCGATCAACCGCGACGCCCTTTTCGCGAGCCCAGCCAGAGAAGGATCACCGAGAAAGCAATCAGGATGGTTCCCCAGATGAGGTTGATATTGATTCCGAGCGATCGCTCGTAAATCGCTTCATCGCTGACCAGTCCCCACCCGGCCAGAAGCGCACCCAGAATCACGAACATCAATCCGATCGGAAGCCGTATATCAAGTCCCATTTTCACCTTCAGAAAAAAAGGATATTCAGCAGGGCCGTTACGCCGAGGACAAAACCCGCCAGCGTTGCCGGCCTTGCATACCAGGCAAGGGTTTCCTCTTCGGGACGATCGGTCAATGAATAAACCAGCCCGGCAAGTTCACGATCGGGCTTCGGCTTTGTCAGACTACTGACGATGATCGTGACCACAAAGCAGGTCGTCCAAGCATAAATCGCCGTCCAGAAATTCTGGGCCATCTCACTCGGATAACTGTGCAGCACACCAATCCACCCGCCCTTGATGCCGGGACTGCTTCCGAGCGGGAGGGTCAATCCGTGATGCAGCGCGGCTCCAAGCGTGCCGCACAGCAAGCCGGCGAAGGCGCCGTGTCCGGTGGCACGCTTCCAGAACATTCCCAGCAGAAAAGTGGCAAATAACGGCGCATTCACGAACGCGAAGACGAGCTGCAGCACGTCCATGATGTTATTGAATTGCGTCGCGACGTACGCGGCAAAGACGGATGCGGCGATTCCGAAAATCGTCGCCATCCGGCCCATCCAGAGATAATGCGCGTCTCCCGCATCCTTCTTTATGTAGGCCTGATAGATGTCGTAGGTCCACACGGTATTGAACGCCGTGACGTTGCCGGCCATGCCTGACATGAAACTCGCAATTAATGCCGTCAGCCCCAGGCCGAGGATGCCTGTCGGGAAATAATTCAAAAGTAACATCGGGACGGTCAGATCGTAGTCGAGCTCCGGCTTGCCGGTCTGATCGTGTTTGATCTCTCCGCTCGCCGCCACAACTTTGTACGGAATCAAACCGCGGTGGTCGAGGCTCCCTGCGGCTTTCGAAGGCACAGCCATCGCAATTAACCCTGGAAGGACGACGAGAACGGGAAACAGCATCTTCGGAATTGCCGCGATCAACGGCGTTCGCCTCGCAGCGCTCATCGAGTTCGCGGCCATCGCGCGCTGGACAACGAGAAAGTCGGTGCACCAGTACCCGAACGAGAGAACGAAACCGAGGCCCATGACGAGACCAAACGCTTCAATACCCATCAGGTTCGTGCTCGGACTGCCCATTCCCTGCCAGGAATGCGTGAGTGTGGCGGGGAGCGTCCGGCGAATTCCCTCCCAGCCGCCCACCTGTTTCAAGCCCAGAAAAATCAGCGGAGCGAACCCGGCAACGATCAGAAAAAATTGCAGCACTTCGTTGTAAATCGCACTGGTGAGGCCTCCGAGGAAGATGTAGGCGAGAACAATCAACGCCGAGATCACGATACAGACGTGAAAAACGTATTGAGGGCCGAGGCCGATCGATTGAAACGGCCCGTCGAAGATATGGAGTATCTGTATCAATCTGGCCATCGCGTACATCGAAATGCCGGACGAGAATACCGTCATCAGAGCAAATGAGATAGCGTTGAATCCGCGCGTCTTCTCATCGAATCGAAGACGCAGGTACTCGGGAACCGAGCGAGCCCGCGATCCGTAGTAAAACGGCATCATGAACAGGCCGACGAACACCATCGCCGGTATTGCGCCAATCCAATAGAAGTGACTCGTGGCGATGCCGTACTTGGCGCCCGATGCCGCCATGCCGATGATTTCCTGGGCGCCAAGATTCGCGGAGATGAACGCCAGTCCGCAGATCCACGCAGGCATGGAACGGCCCGCCTGAAAGAAGTCCTTGCTGGTCTTCGTGTAACGCTTCAGGACAAATCCGATGCCGAGGACGAATGCGAAATAGACGAAGATGATGAGTCCATCGATGAACGTTATCTTCATATCCACAGCACCGGCTGGCGGATGAAGAAATTGCGGATAACTTCATCAACCGCGGAATCCGCCGGCAGCTTCTTCCAAAGATCCAGAAGGTCCTGCCTGGCGTAAGCTAGCCCCGCGAAGAACAAAGTGCAATGACGCATAGGCCACTCGTTCGCGTACATCACATCCGCGGGATGCGGCCAACTTGATTTGTTCTGAATGTACGGAACCATAAAATCGAGCGCCTTTCGCATGCCGCGGCCGTCGGGGAGTTGGAATGTCCACAGGTTGTCCTGGCGTGTCGATAGGATCTGGCAGATCGTGGCCATGGCGTCAAGATTGAAAAGCGAATAGCCGTACGGCTTCGTCCGCCTGAGCTCCTCCGGAAAGCTGCCGTCCGCCGCGACCTGGCCCGGAATCA
>DATFXZ010000566.1:0-5133 GCA_035315305.1 Terriglobia bacterium
TGCTCCGGGCGCAGATCCAGTTGAACATCCTTGAACTTGCCTGTGCGCCGGAGCGCATCAAGAGTTTGCTCGATCTTCGCGGTGGAAAAATCTTCTCCGTTGCGCACCGTGACCATCGGCATCATTTCATCGACATTCAAATCAGGTTGTCCCGCGAGTTCTACGGAAGAAATGTTTTGACCTTCATAAGAGAGAAGTTCGGTCTTCTGAACAGCATCGCTTTGCGCGCGTTCTTGTGAGGCCTGCGCTCCAACCAATAAAGTTGTCCACAATAGGAGCCCAAGCAGTACCAGATTCCGACTAAACACAGTACGCCGTCGGAGTTTGTGCATGAGGTTGACCTCATTTTGGGGGCCTTCAGACGCGATGTCGTACTTATCGTTCCCCGAAAGCGAATTGACGCTCACGATGGCCGAACATAACGCCGTTTATCGGCCAAAATGCTTCAAGTGCAAACTGTCATGCAATCGAAGCTCCGTCAGCGCAACTCCGATGGATGTTTAGGTGTAAATACCGAAAACATCCTAGGCGTTCTAACACATCCGCTTGCAGCGAAATTGCTGGACAGCCGGTCAGTGGTTTGTCTCTGGCGGCAAATCTCAGCGAGGTAGGAAAAAATCTCAGCCGAAGTAGGAAAAAAGTCCATAGTCCTAGAAGCAGACTACGCCGCCGGCTGGTGCCCGTCGACGACCCTCCTCGACCGGTTGTAGTGTTTCGAATAAACGTGAGTAAACTCAGCGCCTAGAAAAACCAGTTGGGATGAATAGTAGACCCACGCCAGAATCACAACTATCGATCCGGCCGCTCCAAACATCGAGCCGAGGCTGCTTTTACCGATATAGAAGCCGATCAAGAATTTGCCGAAATCGAACAAGAGTGCTGTTGCAATGGCGCCGATCCAGACATCTCTCCAGCTTACTCGTTCATCAGGCACGTACCGGAAAAGCAGTGCAAATAAAAACGTAACGACTGCGAAAGAAACGACCAGATCCGCCAAGTGCCAGAGGAAATTTGCGCCAGGTAGCAGATCACTGAAATACGCGGTTACGGCGGACAGCACGGCACTGAGAATCATAGAAACCAGCAGGAGGAACGCAATAACCAAAACCATCGTAAATGAGGCAAATCTGTCCTTTAGCACACCCCAAACGAGCCCGTAATCGTGCCGGCGGACCTTCCAGATCTTGTTCATCGTCGTGTGAAGTTCACTGAACACACCCGTGGCGCCAAGACTCAGAACCACAAAGCTCACGATAGTAGCGATGGTTCCGTGTCCGAACGTGCCGGCATTGTGTATCGCCACCGCAATCGTCTTCGCTGCGTCTGCGCCGGCAAGCGATTGCACTTGCCTTTGAATCTGACCAACCGTATCGCCCTTGTAGACAAACCCAACAATAGCAATTACGATGACCAGCAGCGGCGCCAAAGAAAATAAAGCGTAATACGCCAGTGAAGCTCCCAGACGAGGAGCCTCGTCTTCTTGCCACTCCTTGATCGTTTGCTTAATGAGCTCCCACGCATGAACCATGGTCCCTCCAAAAGCTGCGGTGATGTATCGGTGTTGTGTTTTGGTTGCACGAAATTTGCCATTCGGCAAAACGGATCACGAAGAATGGGGAAGTGTGAATATCGTTAGAGAAAATTCAGAGCTTCAAACCGACGAAGCCGGCGACTGCAGCAACCGCGAACGTCAACGCTTCGCCCGCAGTAGCCGTGGGATGGATTGGTAGAACGTTGACGCCGATGGCGTAGAGCGCACCCACGATAATGCCGGTCAGCATGCCACGGATGAGAACTGTACGAAAATTCTTTTTTCTTCTCGGGCTCTGGAAGTGTGCAAGCGCCACACCCAAGACACCACCAAGCACAGTCGTGACGAGAAAAGCGATGGGCCAAGAGAAGTAGAGCGGTACTGCAGCCGATGCAAGGGGTGGGCTTTGGGCTTTGATGGAGTCCTGGCCAAACGAAACCGATCGAACTGTTGTTGTGCCGACTCCCTGTGCATCCAGAGACACCTGCGTCGGATCCACACTTGCAAAATCCGCCGACACCGTAACCACTCGCCCCTTCGGATCCGGCAATCCGACAGCGCGCACGCTTACAGTCGACGTTTCCAACCCCAAACCCTGAATTTGCGAGCGCGCTGGAACGACTTCGAGACGTGGCCGAACCACAGGCAGGTTGATGGTGGCGCGCTCCGAGGTTCCAGCAGCTATCAAAGTGAATTCCGTGGGATCGGGTGGGTTATTGGACGCGATGGTTATTTCAGTAAAAGGAAGGTTCGTGTGATCCATACTGAATTGGCGTGGCAGCAACTCGTCTGCCTGACCGCTGACGAGAAGCGAGACAGGCTGCGGAAGCGGATAACTTGCGGCCGGATCCTTGTTGTCACGAAGACCCACGAAGATTCGCCCTTGAAACTTCCCCGCGTCTTGCAACGCAAGTCCGCCGGCTGATTCGATTACCGGTCTGAAGCGTATTTCCCGGCCATCGGGTGCAATGCCGATGAAGCCGAAACCAACTGACCATGCATTTCCTGACCGTGTTGCAATCGGTGGAATCTTCACTTCCTTATCGGCCCATCGCGCCACGATATATTCATTGGCCCGGAGTTCCGTTTCCTTGGCGGTCGCGGGAATCTTCCGCGTGCCGATGTCGCCACGCACGACCGTTTTCTCTCCAGCGACTGTCCCGACCTGAACCTGTTTCCGCACTGCAGCGCCACGCGCTATACGCACGTTGCTGATCGCCTCAGAGTTCTGTCGGCCTGGTACGGCACCAGCAATAAGACATGTGGCGGAATGGACGAGCACAATTTGGACTACGAACCAGCGTCTTACGGCCATGGCATTTACTTGAATGATGATTCGGGATGGTAGCGGACGACTCAAGTTCAGTCAAGCCAACATCGCAGGTGGCGGAAAGCAGTAGTGGAATGTCTCTTGCACTGTCCTAATGAGAGGTTTTTCGTATGGACTACTCCCGATTCCTGAGCGACGAGCACAAAGCGATCCGGCGGGCTGTAGATGTCCTGAACGCCATGACCGCACGGGCAGAGCAAAACGTACAGGTGGACATACATGACGTTAATGCCCTCCTGATGTTTCTGCATTATTTCGGGGATGTGTGCCATCAAGCTAAGGAAGAAACCATACTTTTTCCAGCACTTCAATCATCGGAAGGGTTTACTTCATCGTTTGAACCGGCGGCGCTGTTGAAGGGACACAACGAGGAACGTGCGCTCATCGAGCAAACGCAACTTACGCTCTTCACAGACAATCATTCGGAGTTCGTAGCAAGTGCTCGAAGACTAATCAATGTTCTCTCCGAGCACCTTACAAAAGAGGAGAGTGTTGTTTTTCCCCTTGCCGAACAGATTCTGACGCGGGAAAAAGCAATGGAAATCGGTTACCGAATGCAGGAAGCCGATGCGAACTTCGGTTATACGCAGCGAAAGCTGTTACTGGATTTGTTGCAGCAACTCGCCGACAAGTACATTCGCAAGGCCGCTTAATTCAAGCGATCAGATCGGCCGAAAAATCCGAAGACTTTCCATCTTTGATCGGTCGAACCCATTCCTGATCCATCTCTACTGCGACCGAACGCATAAGTAACGACACGGAAACGATTAATCGGTCGACATTCTTGATCCGAAGAATGATGCCGCTGAGCCCCTGCAGAGGTCCTTGTTCGATTTCCACTGTCTGGCCAATCTTCACGTAAGGCCAGGGCCGCAGCGGCTGCCCTGAATTTACGGCATGGCGGAGCGTCTGAATTTCGGCGTCCTCGACGGCTAAAGGAGTGCGACCGACGCCGACTATGAATTGGACTCCAGGTGTCACCAGGATTGGCAGTCTGGAGTTGACGTCAAACCGGCAGAACGTGTAGCCGGGAAACAAAGGCATAGTGACCGACTTCACTCGATCCGACCAACGATTCCTGGAAATATATGTGGGTAAGAAGGCTTCGTAACCCTTGCTCTCGAGGTGCGTGTGAGCCAGTTTCTCAAACCGCGGCTTCACGCGAAGTGCATACCATAGACCGTCCATGTGACTCTCCGTTTCGGTTCCGCTCGGCATGCATACCACACGGGTAGTCCCATCGTTGTTCTCTGGATATCCTTCCGGAACAACCAGTCCGTCGGACGCACCGGTTGTATGCATCTTCGCAAAAACGAGGTCTCGTCAGCTTCCTTCGGTGACATATTAGTGTCAAGAGAAATCTAGCGGATACGTCTGGTCTTCTTGAACTTGCGACGATTTGGGTCTAAATCAATCCGGCTTTACTGCCCGAAGCACGTCGATACGGCCGTACCCCAGCTGCCCCGAATAATTAGTCAATCTGCTTCGGCAAAATTCAGCGCGCCAATCACTGTAATATCCGGAAGCTCGATCTGAATGCTCAACACGCCTTCCGGTACATGGGCAAAAACGAATTCGCCAATTTCGTTGGTGATCGCTGATTCGATCCGTTCGCCGTTCTGCAACAGGTGAAGCCGGCTGCCACCGACAAAATCGTTGCCGTTTCTAGGCAGAACTTGACCAATCATCTGCTTGTGGCCGTCCTCGTCCCAGATCTTGATATGAACATCGAACTCGTCCGCCCGTATAACGATCTGTCGGCCCGCCGAGTCGCTGCCGCGGACGCCGGACTTGCCTGACTCAACAAAGCTATCGAATACAATTTCAGCTCGCACATAAGCTGAATCAAGAGCGACTCCCGTCTTCGGATGCATCTCAGATAAACCTCCGCTCTGCCAATGGTGAGGGGGACTTTTGAAAATACATCAGCCTTATAAAAAGAAGGAAAACAATTCTGAAAATCTGACTACGGTCAGGGATTTCCGATTAACAAGAAAAGGAGCCCAATGGAAAGGGTTAGGATATTCAGCGCGAATTGCCAGCATGGCCGAACGAACAGCTATCGATTTCGAGTTGCCTTCCAGTCATTCACGGTAAAAGTGCGTCATAAGCGCTGTCGTCGATTCGTCGAAAGCGACATGCGGAGCATACTACTGCCCCGTTCGTGCTACACTAAACAGTTTCTGAAATGTATCGGGGAGGGTGTTAGTGGCGCGTACGAAAATGACTCGTCATCAGCTTAAAGAGAAGGACGAGATCACGACATCATTAC
>DATFXZ010000567.1:0-2775 GCA_035315305.1 Terriglobia bacterium
TCAATCCTCCCCCATCCTGATCACAATCATCGTCCGGTCGTCCTGCGGTCGAACTCGTCCGATGAATTCCGCCAGGGCCGCGCTCACAGACTTCACGATCTCTTCCGGCGACTTCTCGCAACTGCTGCAGACTGCTTCCGCGAGACGTTTCAGGCCAAACTCCTCACCGGAATCATTGCGCATTTCGACGACACCGTCGGAGTAGAACACCAACACATCGCCCGTCTGGAGTTGGAGCGAGGTCTCCTCGTATTGCGAATCCGGAAATAAACCCAGAGGAATGCCTCCAACGTCCACGAACGACGGCTGGCCGGCGCGCACAAGCAGCGGGTACGGCAATCCGGAATTCGACAAACCGATTGTCTTGTTCTTCGGGTCGTAGACGGCATATGTCACGGCGACGTACTGTCCCTCGATTGGCCGCTGAAACAGCGTTTTGTTTACTAGTTCCAGCATCTGACCGGGAGGATATTTGCGGCCGGCGCGCGTGCGAATAACTCCGCTTGAAAGCGCTCCGTACAGTGCTGCCGGCGCCCCTTTCCCGGCTACATCGCCAATCATGATCGCAATGCGGCCATCGTCGAACGGGATCCAGTCATACAGGTCGCCACCCAACTGGGCGACCGGCTTGAATAGCACTGCCAGTTGCAGTGGCGGAATGGACGGAACCTCATCCGGCATCAGCTGAAGCTGAATTTCCCGCGCGATCTTCATCTCGCGACCCAGACGCTCTTCGTTTTCGGCGACCCGCGTGTGCAGCTCCGCATTCACGAGTGAAGAGGCCATTCGCGATGCCAGGGTCATCAAGAATCGCTCATGATATTCCGTAAAGTAGCCGACCTGCGTACTCTCCAAATCCACCACGCCGACCACTCTGCCTTTCGAGGTCAGTGGTACGACCAACTCCGAGCGCGTCTCTGTATGCACATTGAGGTAGCGGGGGTCTTGAGTAACATCTGCGATGCGCAGCGGCATCTTGAGCTTCGCCGCGGTTCCGATCAAGCCTGTGCCCAACGGCAGTACGAGCTTCTGATTCTCGCGTTCATTGGAACGGATCACAAACTTAGGCCGAAGTAACGACTGTTTCTCATCCAGAAGAAAGATCGAAAATGTTTGATAGTCGATCTTCTGTTTCACCGCTGCCGCGATCTTACGAACCAGTTCGTCGACTTCCAGCGTGGAACTCATCTCCAGGCTGATGTCATATAGCAACGCTAGAAGCTCCCGGTTGCGGTGCTCGCTCTCGTACACACGCGCATTCTCGATAGCGATGGCGATCTGGCTTGCGAGCAGGTTTAGCAATTTGACCTGGTCTTCTCGGAAATAGCCAGGCTCCGGGCTTTCGATGTCGAGCACTCCGACAACGCGGTTCTGGCTGATCAAAGGTACCGCCAGTTCCGACCGCGCATTTTTAACAGCATCGATATATCGCGGATACTTGAGCACGTCATCAACCACGACTGTTGTGCGTTCCATTGCCGCTGTCCCGGTGACGCCATCGCCCAGCTTGATCCGCAGGTTTTTCACTACCTCAGGCTGATGACCGATCGCGAAACGCAGATACAGTTCCTGTGCCTCATCATCCAGGAGAAAGATCGCAAAGATCTCGTATGGCACAATCCGGTTCGTCAGTTCGGCAATCTTTTTCAGCAGCTCATCGAGATCGAGGATCGAGGTAATTTCGCGATTGATCTCGATCAACGTCGAAAGTAATCGCCTCGCTTCGGTACCGACCACTGCTGTTGCGGGATCCGGCTTCATCGTCTTATCTGCTTGCCTCTTCGATAATTTTTATGCCTGAACTGGTTCCGAGCCTTGCGGCTCCGGCTTGCAGCATCTGAATGGCCTCGGCGTGGCTGCGGATACCGCCTGCCGCTTTGATCTGGATCTCCGGCAGCAAGTTCGATCGCATCAGCCGGACGTCTTCGACCGTTGCTCCTGTTGGCCCATAGCCTGTCGAAGTCTTCATAAAATCCGGTCTGACACGGTTCCCGATTTTACAGGCCCGGACTTTTTCATCCTGAGTTAGATAGGCGGCCTCAATGATGAACTTTGTCACAACACCCAAAGTCCGAGCCTTTGCGGTCAGGTAATGCATTTCCTCTTCGATGGACTTATCGTCTCCCGATTTCAGGGCTGCGATATTTATGACGAAATCCATCTCGTCGGCACCACGTGCCGCGCTCGCGCGCATTTCAGCTTCCTTGATTTCGGTAAATGTGACACCGAATGGGAATGCGATGACCGTTGCGATCTTGACTCGCGTATTCCTAAGAAGATCGCGCGCCATGGGGACATAGGATGGGAAGATGCACACGGCGGCCATGCCGTATTCAATTGCTTCTGTGCAGAGCCGCCGGATGTCGTTAACGGTTCCAATCGGGCGCAGAAGCGTGTGATCGATATATCTCCCGAAATCAGATTTCATCAAGAATACGAATATCGGGGAGATTGCGATAGACCTGCGCGTAATCCAAACCGAAACCGACGACGAACTTGTTCGGAATTTTGAATCCGACGTAATCTAATGGTCGGTTGTACTTCAGATTGCCCGGCTTCTCGAGCAATGTCGCGACCCGAAGAGACCGCGCTCCCCGTGCTGAAAAAATGTTGTAAACGTGAAGGAGCGTCAGACCGGTGTCAACGATGTCTTCCACGATGATGACGTCCTTACCTTCTATAGAAATGCCGAGGTCCTTCTCGATGTGAACCGTTCCCGACGTTGTCGTTGCGTCACCGTAACTCGACACCGACATGAAATCCACTTCAATATGT
>DATFXZ010000568.1:0-2900 GCA_035315305.1 Terriglobia bacterium
GCGCTCTGACTCAATTGACAACTATTCCCTCACTCCAAGTAGCTCCATCGAGCGAAGTCAGCAGTCGCCATATAACTAACGTCGAAGATGCCAAAAAATTTCTTGGCGCAAATCTGGTAGTCAGCGGAACCACTGAGCATCAGGGCGATGCGTTACGTGTAACCTGGAGTGTGGTTGATACGACCACATTCAAGCAGTTACGAACACGCACCATCAGCGTCAAGATGTCTGAGTTATCGGCTGTCGAGAATCGCACGATCGAAGGCGTTCTTGAAACTCTGGAGCTGGATCTTAAACCAGCCGACCGCGAGGCCCTCACACTCCACGACACCCAAGTGCCCGCTGCTAAAGATTCTTATTTGCGGGCACGAGGCTATCTGCAGGAGTACGACAAACCGGAAAACATTGCTCACGCCGTCAGTCTATTTGAAGAGGCGAGGAATCTTGATCCAGGATACAGCCTTGCCTATGCCGGCCTGGGTGAGGCCTACTGGCGGAAATACGAGAAGACGCAGCAAACCGAATGGATTGACTCCGCTCAAAAAGCCTGCCAAAAAGCGCTCACTTCTAACGAAAAGCTTGCAGCAGCGCATGGCTGTCTGGCGACGGTCAACAGCGGAACGGGACATTATGAAGAAGCGATAAAAGAATTTCAGCGTGCGTTGGAAAGCGAGCCGACGAACGACGAGTTTCGCCGAGAACTTGCTCGTACGGAGGAGAAGCTCGGTAAGATTCAGGATGCCGAGAAGACACTCCAACAAGCCATCACACTTCGCCCTCATTACTGGGCAAACTATAACTCGCTTGGACGGTTTTATTTCAACCAGGGCCGTTACGCAGATGCCGCCGAAATGTTCTCTCAGGTCATAAAACTTGCTCCCGACAGTTTGTACGGCTACAGCAATCTGGGTGGGGCTTATGTCCGGCTTGGACGCTACTCTGACGCGATACCAGCGTTTGAACGATCGGCCAGTATCCGGCCAACTGCGTTGGCTTACTCCAATCTGGCCACAGCCTACTTCAATAAGAGACGATTTCTCGAGGCCGCGAGTCAGTTCGAAAAGGCAACAAAGCTGGATGAAAAGGATTACGCCATTTGGGGAAACCTCGGAGATGCCTATTACTGGGCTCCCGGAATGCGTTCTCAAGCTTCCGATGCATATCGCAAAGCAATCGCGCTAGGAGAGGAAGCTGCAAAAGTCAATCCGCGGGATGCAATTCTGCTCAGCCGCATCGCCGGGTACTACGGCATGAATGACGAAAGACAACCAGCGCTCGATTATCTAAACCGAGCGCTTGGAATTTTACCGAATGAGCCGTCCGTGAGACTCAAAGCAGCTCTTATCCATAATCACTTTAAAGAAGTCGATCAAACTCTCGAGTGGTTGGAAAAGGCTGCGAAAGCAGGCTACTCGATCACGACAATTCGCGACCTTCCTGATTTTGATCACTTGTGGGGGTATCGGAGGTTTCAAGATCTCCTCCGCAGCAATTAACAATTGAGAGAACGGAGCACAGTATGGCCGCAGATGGCGAGCAATTGAGAACATTCCCAATCCTTATCAAAGAGAACGGTCGAGTGCACGACCCTGATGCCCGCAAAAGTCTCCGCTTAAATAAGGGAGAACAGGTCCAGTGGGTCGCAATCACAAGCGGACCGTGGAGGATTGTTTTTGAGAATTCTCCCTTCTCCCGGCACAATTTCGTGGTTGATGTCGGATCTCCCGCATTCAGCGGCGAGCCAAATGAGGACGCAGCATCCGGATCATTTAAGTATCGCGTTTTCCTTGATGATGCCGAGGAGCCTTCGGACGACCCGGATATCCTCATTGGAGACTAACTCCTGAATTCACTCGAATCTGTCGCGTTATTCGGCCCGCATCATCAGAACTGATGCGGGCCGGGCTGTCTTAGCACCTTCGCACTATGTGAAAATGGCCGCCACGGCGCTAAGGTGATGCCCGTGAATCATCGAAGACGAAGCCAAGGCGCCAGTCCTTTATTTCTAACCCTGAGTGTTGCTTGCCTGATCGGAATCATCGTCCTGGTTTGGCGGAACTCTGAAATGGTTGAGCGGATTTCCCATGCGATCACCGGGGAAACAAACAACTCTGCCGCTATCGGTAACTCATCTGAAAAAACCGAGGTTTCCGAATCACCGGCCCCCACAAAGAGCACGAAGCCCGGCCGCACTCCTTTGAAATCGCCGCCGGCGGCTGAACTCACGCACTCTGATGCTCCGTCGCCCGACGAAGTTCCAGTTGTTCTTCCTGATCCATTGCACGCCATTGTCAAAAGCGATTCTGTAGCTGCATATTCCTCGAATTCCTCGAGCAGTCCCGTGATGTACGTGCTCAAGAAGGGCGAAAGGGTCGAAACCACTCTTGAACTCGCCGACGCTACAGGCCGGTGGACCATGATTCGAACGGCGAACTCAAGTCGGCCTGCGTTCGTGCGAAGTGAAGAGCTCGAACATGCCACGTCCGCGAAGATCAGCACCCTGAAGTAGAAGTCGGCTACCTGCAAAAATACACAAACCCACAAAGTGTTTTGTGTCTCTTGCGCTTTTTTGTGGCTATATTTAGCTGTATGAAACGTATTCTGAATTTGTTGACGCTGGCCTTAATCCTGAGCCCGGCACTGGCACAAAACCCGCAACGTGCGACGACTCCACCACGTCCTGTTCCACGATGGCCCGACGGCAGAGTTAATCTTGGCGCGCCCCTTGGCGAAACAGGGCTGTGGGTGCCACCCGGGATCGTTCAAGTATCGGTGAACCCCAAGAGCGTGAATCGTGCCGGTGCAAACACTCATCTGCCGAACAACATCAAAATTGAAGATGTGCCCTTTCAGCCGTGGGCCAGGGCGCTGCACGAAGCACGAGAAGCGGCGTTTGAGAG
>DATFXZ010000569.1:0-11248 GCA_035315305.1 Terriglobia bacterium
TCCTCACCGCGGGACGATAGATACGTCTCTTAAAACAATCCTGTTGGGCTTCCCATTCAGCTTTCTCAGAGCCTCGTTCAACTCCAAGAGGTCACCACTAGATAACGGGAGCGCATGTTCATCCGGCTGATATGATGTTCCACGCGGATAATCCACGAAAGGCGTTCGCGCCTGCTCGACGTGCGTGCCGAGGATGTGCGCAACGGACTTGTCCCGCACAAAGTCGACCAGCCGCTGGTTGCTTGCGATGAATGCGGGAAAATCCGAAACGTAAAGGCGTCCCGGATAAAAGCTGTCACCCGTCAACAGGATGCCCGTGGCTCGATCATACAGTGCGACAGACGCCTCGTGATGTCCTGGGATCGGAATCACGTCCAGCGTGCGTGCTCCAAGATCAATGTGACCTATATCCGTCGGCCACCGCTCAATTCCAAAGGACTTTTGAATCTCTGGCACCGCCGCAGCGACAAAATGGATATTCGGTTTGTCTATAAATTGCGCGTCTCCCGCGATGTGGTCACCGTGCCCGTGGGAGTGCATGACGATGAGTGGCACGGAGTCTTTCTTATTACGTTTCGCCCATTGCGCAATGACGTCCATTACTACAGAACTTGTATCCACCTGACCTGCGCCGGTGTCTTCGAGGAGCGCCTTGTCCGAACCGAAGATCAAATATAAGAATGGCTTTTCAAAATGCGTGCATCCGGATTCTCGCAATATGTAGAAGTCCGGGTTGTATTCATGCACTTGCCATTTCGGTAACGTGGAGCAGTCGGGGCCACCCGTCCGCCAGGTCTCTGGCAGGCTACCCACGGCGACCCCGGCCTCGAGTTGGTTCGGATGAATGCGCCAAAGAGTTCCCTGGCTCAAATTCGACAGCCAGACGGTTCCGAAACCTGCGCGAATGGAATCACCTCCAGGGCCGAACCATTGATGCACGACTTTGTTGGTTGCCGGATCAATCTGCGAGATCGGGATTTCAAACAGCGTCGCCCATACATAGCCCTCACCGAATGCGATCTCACCGCCCGTCCCTGGAATGCCAACCTCGATATTCGTGATCCGCTTCCTGGCATTGACGTCGACGCGAGAAATGGTGCCGTCGCCTTGGTTCAATGTCCAGATCGAACCTCCTCCCGCCGTGAGGAAGCGGGGTCCCGGACCGACAGCAATTTTGTCCGTCACCATGTTGGTTTTCGGATCGACACGAGAAACCAGATTGTTTTCAGTACTGCTGACCCAGATTGCGCCGTCCTCACCCAGCACGCAGGAAAAGGACCCGGGCGGCACTTGAACTTGAGCAACGGCAGTATTGCTTGCCGGATCGATTCGAGTGAGCACCCCTTTCTTGTCCGTCAACATCCAAACCGAATCCGTGCTGGTGGCAATGCCGCCTTCACTGTCCGCCGGGCCGTATGGGAGAGTCGCGACCACCTTGTTGGTCTTTATATCGATGCGCGAGAGGGTCTTGTTGCCGCAGTTGGGAACCCAGATACTGCCGAAGCCCGCGGCGAGACCGGAGCACGGTTGCTTGCCCACTTCGACTACCGCCGCAACCGTATTAGTTTTCGCGTCGAGGCGGTGCACCGTATTTTTCGGGCTGTTGGTTACCCAAACAGAGTCGTCCGTAAGCACCTGCCAGTCCGGCGCTCCTTCAACGGGAAAAACAGCGATCGGGGAAACTGTGGACATCCGGCGCTGAACGCCGGCTTCTTTGACGCCTAGGGGCGCATGGCGCGGTGCGCCCTGTTGCGCCTGCGCGAAACGTAGAAATGGACACAAAAGCAGACATGCGGAGAGATACGTCGCGCGCCTCATGCGAGGAGCTCGTGCAGTACATTGCCTGCGACATCAGTGAGCCGAAAGTCGCGGCCGCTGTATCGGTACGTCAGCTTCTTGTGATCGATACCCATTAAATAGAGAATCGTCGCGTGAATGTCGTGAACATGTGCCGGCTTCTCGACCGCCTTGAAACCAAACTCGTCCGTAGCGCCATAGATGGTGCCTCCCTTGATGGCTCCGCCGGCCAGCCACATCGTGAATCCGAACGGATTGTGGTCGCGGCCGCGTTTGACTCCGTTTCCTGCTCCGCCGACTTCGCGCACCGGTGTACGGCCAAACTCGGACCCACAAACGACGAGTGTGTCTTTCCATAGACCTCTCTGCTTGAGGTCTTTGAGTAATGCCCCATAGGCCTGATCCGAATTCTTCGCGTTGATCTTGTGCGCCATGATGTCGTCGTGGGCATCCCATGGATCCCCGCTGGCGTAGTACACCTGCACAATTCGAACACCTTTTTCCGCCAGGCGCGCCGCCTGAAGGCAACCCCGCGCTGTAGTGCCTTCGCCGTACAGATCCAACGTCGCTTGCGATTCTTTTCGCACGTCGAAGACTTCCGGCGCCTCGGTCTGCATTCGATAGGCAACTTCCATCGATTTGATGAGAGCCTCCACGTTGGCATTTGCACCAACACGCTGCCGCTCGATGGCTTCCATTTTTTCCAGCAAGTCCAGTTCGCGGCGTTGCTCGGCCAGTTGGAACTTCGGATTATTGACGAAGCTAATGAGCTTCTTGGGGTCGAAGGCGGATTCGACGACAACCTTCTTCGGTTTTTCATTACCGTCTTTGTCTTTCTCTTTCTCGGCGTTCTCTACGGGCATATCCATGTCCATGTCGTCGTCCATGGCGTCGGGCTTCGGCTTCGTTTGCATGGCCGAAGAAATGAACGTGCCTTGATTCACTGCGGGGAGAAAGCCGTTGCTCCAGAGCGGCGAACCCACTGTCGTCGGAACTTTCGGACTTAACACGACGAATCCTGGAAGACTCTGATTGTCGGTGCCCAAGCCATATGTCAACCAGGCGCCCACCGATGGGCGGCCTGCTTGATTTGCGCCGCTGTTCAGCATGAGGCAGGCAGGCTCGTGATTCGGAATATCGGTATACACCGATCGAACCCAGCAGATATCGTCGGCGAATTCGGACAGATGCGGCCATAACTCGCTGATATCCATTCCACACTCGCCGTACTTCTTGAACTTGTATGGCGACTTCATCAATTCGCCGGTCCTTCGTTCCGTCTTTACGGCGCCGCCCGGCATGGGCTGCCCATCGTATTTCTCGAGCGCAGGTTTGGGATCGAAGCAGTCGATCGTCGAGCATCCACCATTCATAAACAGAAAAATGACGCGCTTCACCCGCTGTGGGTAATCGAGTATTGCGGCCCCGGCTGTTCGGTCCGGCCCAGCAACGCCCTGGGCGTAACTCAATGACCTGCCTACAAGACTGGCAAAAGCCACCATCCCGAAGCCATTACCTATGCGACACAACGCCTTGCGTCGTGTCATCGGATTTGCTGATCTGTGATGTGACATAAGAACCTCAGTTGATGAATACGAATTGGCTCGAGCTGAACAATATCTTTGCGTACCGGCCCCACACGGTCGCGTCGTACTTGATCTCAGGAGCCGCAGATTTGGCGCCGGGACGGCCCATTCCTCCCATCATGCCCATGCCCAACGGCGATGGTTGAGCCGCAGTAGCATCATCACCGTCGCCTGCAGGCGCTTCGGGAGAAGCTGTGTCAGCAGCGGCATCGGGCATTGGTGCGGGTTTGGACGCCTCCTTGCCTGGATCCGCCGAAGCGGTCGCGGCATCAATGGAGCCGGCATCGCTTTCTGCACTCTTTCCGTCGACAGGTGCCTTTGTTTCCGACGATGCTTCCGGATTAGCCTGTCCTTCGCCCTTTTCACTTCGTTCGCCGCGCGGGCTCTCGGTTTTCTCCGGCGGCCGCGTTTTGGCCTCGTCGTATTCGAGCATTGGCTCGCTCTTTAGGTACTGGAGACCGAGTGCAATTTCTTCCTCGGTCGCATCACGGCCGTACACATACTCGTAAGCTTTTTTGATCCGGGCGCGGTTGTCGGGTTCGTTTGCAACCCTTTTCGCCAGTTCCTCCGCTTCGGACTGCATGAAATCACTGTTCATCAAGAACAGTCGCTGCAGCGGAACTGTCGTCACAAATCGTTTCTCGGCACTGATGCTGGGACTCGGAAAATCGAAGAGCTGAAGGTACTCATCGAGCTTGTAACGGCTGACTTTTCCATAGACTGTCCTGCGCATGTAAGCGGGAGTGAGATCAGCAGACGGTCCGCCCATCGCATCGTCGAGATTGCCTGCCGTGAAGAGAACGCTGTCACGAAGTTGTTCGGCATCGAGGCGTTTTTTTTCTGCGCGCCAGTACAGGCGGTTGCCGGAATCCTTCGCGAAATTTTCGGCGTTATCCGCAGTGCTGAGCTGGTACACAGAGCTCAACATGATTGCACGCTGAAGGGCCTTCACGGATGTTCCGTTTGCGATAAAGTAATTCGCCAGATACTCGAGCAGTTCCGGATTCGTCGGACGTTCGCCCGCAGCTCCGAAATTGCTCGGCGTATCCACAATGCCCGTTCCGAAATGCGCTTTCCAAATCCGATTGACGAAGACGCGCATGGCAAGAGGCTGTTTGGCAATGGCCTCGGCCAGTTCCAACCGGCCGCTTCCCTGGGTAGACGATTTCGGTTCGCCTTCGGAAAGAAGACTCAGAAAGTGACGCGGAATCGGAGAACCCGTCGGGTTGTTGGGATCTCCTCGGAATGCCAGTTGAATGTCTTCAGGCTTCTCGGAATCCTTGACTCCATGAATAAACGGATAATGAGTTTCAAGCTTCTTCTTCAGCGCGTCGACGTCCCCTTCGATGCTCTTGATTCGCGCTTGAGCTTCGGCGCCGATACGGCTCTCCAGTCCCCATCCGCGGAACAGCAGCACACCGGGATTCGGCTGTCTCTTTCCCATGATTGCATTGGGGTCTTCGGAGTCCTTTAACTCGCGTTGGAAAATTTCCAGCCAGAAGTTGTTATCTTCATCGGGCAAACTCTTCAAGCGCAGCCAGGATCCTGGGTTGAAATCCTTATACGACATGAAATTGCTTGGCTTGTCCGTGCGTTTTTTGGGTTTGGTGCCCTCGAGATCCTTTGCCTCGATAACTTTGTTTTCTGCATCGATCTCGTCTTTCTCGAGCATGATCGCGATCACTTTTTCCTGGAATTTGTCGGCAAGGCGTTTTGCCTCCTGTTGAGTACCGTTCTTCTTGATCATCGACTGCCAGGCGTCCTTGTCCTTGTACTTCGTGGTTGGCTTAGCCATGTATTTGATCCAACGATCCAGCAGTTCGTAATTGAGCTTGCGTTGCTCGACGACCTGCGCCATCTCTTTTTTCTGAGGACCGGTTTGAGCCACCTCCCAGACGCCCATCAGATAATTCGATGTCTGGTAAGCCAGAGAGCGGGAAAGCGTGTCTGACGCGGCCGTCGTGGCGTCCTGAAGAATTTTTTGCTCTTTGTCGAGTTCGTCTTCGAGCTTGGTGTACTCGTCGACGGCTTTCTTTGGGGCCAGCGGATACTCTTCGTAAATCGTGTTGTAGAAAATACCCGCCAGGGAGTAATAGTCGGTCTGTGGAATCGGGTCGTACTTGTGATTGTGGCATCTGGCGCAAGCGACGGTCAGTCCGAGAAAACCGCGCGTCACGGCATCCACGCGATCATGCCGCTCGTCAGCGCGGGTGATTTCGAAGGCGCCATTGTCGTAATACCATGGGCCCAGTGCCAGGAAGCCGGTACCGGCCAGCATTTTAGGCCGATCTTTGGGATCGACCAGGTCGCCTGCGATTTGCGCCTTCACAAACCTGTCAAAGGTCATGTCATCATTGAAGGCTTGAATCACCCAATCGCGGTACGCATACGCGTTGGGATATGGCCGATACCCTTTCGGTTTAGGATTCAGACTCCGATAATCGTCTTCGCCATAACGGGCTACGTCCAACCAGATACGGCCCCAGCGTTCACCGTAATGGGGGGAAGCGAGAAGCCTGTCGACGACTTTCGCGAATGCGTTCGGGGAAGTGTCCTTTTCAAAGGCCTGGATTTCTTCGTAAGTCGGCGGCAAACCCGTTAAGTCGAGCGTCGCGCGCCGAATCAAATCGTGTTTGGACGCCGCTGCAACAGGCTTCAGTCCTTGCTTCTCCATCTTCTCTAGAACGAAGCGATCGATATCGGACTTGGGCCACTTTATGTCCTTAACAGGCGGGATTTGGGGTTGTCGCAACGGGACGAGCGACCAGAATTGTTTCTGTTCCGGGTAGATGACATATTTGCCATCGCTGGGCGCCTTGACCACTGCGTCTTTCGGCCAGACGGCTCCCGCCTCGATCCAAGCAGCAAAATCGCTGATCTCTGCATCCGTGAGCTTGCCGCCCATCGGCATTTTCAGGCCCGCGTCGGTCTGCCGGATGGCGGTGAGGAGCAAACTTCCAGCCGGATTCCCCGGCACAATCGCTGGGCCGCGCTTGCCGCCTTTTGTGATGGCCTCCTGGCTGTCCACACGAAGTCCGCTCATTTGCGACGTTGTGTGGCAGCTGTAACAATTTTTGATCAGCACCGGACGAATCCTGGCTTCGAAGAAGTCCGGGGAGTTCGCAGGAATGCTTTGTGCATCAGCGGAGGAAAGCGCCGCAAGACAGGCGACCACTGCCAACCAGAATCTTGTCTGCATGTTCATATTTCTCATATCCCATCACTCTGCAAGAGTGGCGGCAGCCCGTTTGGGATCGATGCGCCACACGTTGTTATACGCGCTGTTTGTCAGCCAGACCGATTTCAAGCCGAACTGGATCACGCCTCCCCCGTCGCCGGCGAACTGCTGGACCACTTTTTCCTTTTCCAACGGAGTACTGATCTTCGTAATTGGAAATCCAGGCGCAGTGACCCAAACGAAACTGTCGCCGAAGACCAGATTTCCATCCGCGTTCGTGAAGCCCAGATCGATGGTTGCGATCACCTTATTGGTCTTGGGGTCAATGCGCGACACCTTGCCCTCTTTGCGCGAGAGCACCCAGATCGAATTTTCCGCAACTGTAGTTCCGCCAAAAGCGACGGATATCGGCTCCGCGCTTACCTCGATTCGCGCTGTGACAAGATTGGTTTGCGGATCAACGCGGAGGATTCGCTTCTCCCCCGGACATGCCACCCATAGCGAAATTGCGGCATAGGAAATGGACCGGCAGTTCGGTGGAAGGCGTATCTCAGAAACAATCGAATTGGTGTCCGGGTCAATACGTGTCAACGTGGTCTTATCGTCGGTGAGCACCCAAATACTATCGGGGCTGGAGGCTATCGCAAAGGGCGCCGAGCCGGAGCCCGCTGCAACCATCGCTACGGATTTTCCTGTCGCCGCATCGAGCCGCGCCGTATTGTTAGAACCGCAGCTCACAACCCACAGATTGCGGAAGGCGCTCGTGAGACCTCCGCAAGGTTTCGCGATTCCGGAGAGCGGCTCCAGCGCTTTGTTTGAACGTGCCTCGACGCGAGCAATCTGATCAGCGGAAGGGATCGAGATCAATACCTGATCGGTCGTGAAGAGCAACGAACCTGCTGGGGCCGGTAAGGAAACCTCGGCTTCTGGTTTCAACTTCGTCATGGGAATCTGTACGCCCGCTGTTTTGATTCCTGTCTTGGGCGGCCAGGTTGTTTTTTTGAGTTCGGTGTACTTGACCGGCTCGGGGCTCGCCAGTACTGCTGGAATCTCTTTGGCTTTATCCGCTCTATCGGCTGTTGTCTCGGAAGCCAATTGCGATTTAGAACGCGTGTTCGATTCTTCTGGTTCGGCCGACGTCTTTGGTACATTCAACTGAGCCGCAACCATTGAAGCGCACAGCACAGATAAACCCAACGTGAAAAGCCAATAGGATGAGAAACTGCGCATCAAAAAAACCATCCTCAATACACAGAGCATTACGTCCAAAGTGGACGATGCCGGATTGACCGAATACGTTCTTTTACGAACGGGGTAATGGGGTGTTCTGGCCCTGACGTGGATGGGCGACTCTAACAGGGAGCCGAAAACGACACTTTCTGAAGACGCTCGAAAACAGAGTATTGCATGCCGCGCCATGTGGTAAAGCCGAAATTTTTTGAGTCCTGGGCGTCACCGAGCAGCTTCATGTGTCCAAATACTTCCGGGGAAATCGCCAAAAGGTGCGTCCAAAGAAGGAGTTTCATGAGCGCCGGCAAAAATCCTGGTCATTGATGATGACCCGCAGATCCGACGCGTGATGAAGGTCATTTTGACTGGGGAACGATGCGAAGTAGTCGAAGCGCGTTCGGGCGAGGCGGCCGTTTTGAAGTTCCGAGATGGGTACGATTGTTTCAGACTTTCAAGGTGACTCACATAAGCGTCACCTCACAGGACACAGCCTCATCATCGCCAATGAATTCTGCGCACGCTGCCCTGCGGGTCCGTGTGGGTTATGGCGGTATTTCGATTGAAGCTGGCTCCAGCGCGCGTTGAGTAGCTTGACCGTTGTTTGTACTTTAGGTTTCAGTTAGCATTAGCTTTCAATCGGCCATGTCGCCGCATCCGCCCAGTCAGCGCGGGGAGGTTTACCATGCTTGGCCGATTATATCGCTCGAATTTCCGAAGCCTCGCTCTTCTTCTATTCGTTACTGTCTTTGCCGTCATGGCGCAGCGAGCTCTTGCCCAGCAGCGACCTACGTTTACTGTGGGGTGGTCTGTTTATGTCGGATGGAACCCCTACTACTACATGGCGAAATCAGGGATCCTGCGACGTTGGGCAGACAAGTACGGTGTGGACATCAGAGTCCAGCGGTTCGATTACGCGGCCTCGCTCGATGCTTTCGTCGCCAAGAACATCGACGCCTGTGCCATGACAAACATGGAAGCCCTAGATATGCCGGCGGCCGCCGGTGTAGATACCACCGCAGTGCTACTCGGGGATTACTCAAATGGCAATGACGCGGTGCTCACCCGCCAGAATCTGAGTCTGGCGCAGCTTCCGGCAAAGCAAGTGATGCTCGTGGAAAAGACAGTCTCGCAATATCTGTTCGAACGTGCCATGACGCTGAACGGTCTGGAAACGCAAATCAAGCAGGTCCGTTACGTCAATACTTCCGACTCCGATATTGCCTATGCATTCCTCGCCGATGCCAGCAAGCCCGCAGTTGTCACATGGAAACCCTTAGTGTCGCAGATCATGAAGTCGAAAGACGTTAAGATGATCTTCAATTCTTCTCAGATTCCGGGCGAGATCATGGATCTTCTGGTTATCCGTACCGAGGTCCTCAATCGACCCGACGGTTCCGGTCAAAAATTTGCTAAGGCGATTGCCGGCGCCTGGTACGAACTGATGGCTTTGATGGCACAGAATGGAGCAGCGGCAGACAAAGTCCTCGCCGGTATCGCTGAGGCATCAAAGGATTCGCTGGATTCTTATAAGGAACAGCTCAGCACGACACACATGTTCTACACCGCCCAATCCGCCGCCCAGATGGCATCGTCGCCGGATATCAGAAAGACAATGGATCTGGTGCGCCAATTTTGTTTCTCACATGGAATGTTGGGTAACAAAACCAAATCCCCGGACGATGTTGCGATCCAATTCGCGGATGGGTCGGTGCTCGGCAGATCCGATAGGATTCGATTGCGCTTCAATACGGCCTTCATGCAACTGGCTGCGCAGGGAAAGCTATGAGTTTGCTTCGCATTCATGCTTCTCCCAGCCGAACCACTACATGGATTCTGTCTTGGGTATTGTTTGTCGCGGGTATTACGACTTACTTCTACGTTGCGCAGCAACGGCATCGAGAAAATCCGGATGACCGCGTGATGCCGACCGCCGGTCAGATGATTCGTGCCTTCCAGGACGCCGCACTGAAACCCGCCGAGGACAATGCGGAAGGAGAACTGTCCGGGACGTTGTTCACCCATCTGCGTTCGAGCATGCTGTGGAAAGACACTATAGCTACGGGACGACGTTTTTTAATCAGTGTCGCGCTTCTATTCCCAGCTGTCTTGCTTGGGCTACATATGGCCTTGTTCCCATACATCGGCGCATTTTTTCTCCGATTCATTCAATTCTTCGACAAAATCGTTGCGCTCTCCTTATTACCGATTCTTTTCATCGCCTTCGGCATCGATGAATTGTCGAAGATCATGCTCATTGTGGTTGGAGTCACGCCAACCATCATTCTGGACGCATTCAACTTGAGCAACGGTGTTCCCAGCGAGCAGATCACAAAAGCTTTCACGCTTGGCGCCGGAGACTTTGCGGTTGCATACCGGATCGTCTTCAAACAGATCTTGCCGCGCGTACTCAACAGCATTCGTTTGAACTTGAAGGCCGTCATGTTGTTTCTGTTTGCAGGCGAAATGATCGCATCGACGGACGGCCTTGCATATCGCATCGCGCTGCTAAGGCGGCACCTGGGGATGGACACGATCATTCCATACGTGCTTTGGGTAGCTCTGCTGCTCTTTCTCGTTGACATGGCCATACACCTTTTCAACCGCAAAATGCATCCCTGGTTTCAGGAGTAACGGATGCGAAACGCCATCATTCAAATTGACAATGTTGATGTCGAATACCCGACCGGCTACGAATCGACGCGCCGCGTCCTTCGGGGAATCAATTTGGAGATCGAAAGAGGTGAATTTGTCTCAATAGTCGGCCAAACAGGATGCGGCAAATCCACACTACTGCGACTCATTCTCGGGGAGCAACAGCCAACGCACGGACGCGTGCTTGTGAACGGGTCCGAACGATCGCAACCAGACCGGTTCTGCGGCTACGTTCCGCAGAAGTACTCGTTGTTCTATGACAAAACTGTTCTCGAAAATATCATGTTCGGACTGGACGTCGTAGAGTTCGGAGCTTTTCCGCTGTTTCACCTGAGACGCCGCAAACGCATGGGTGAGTTCCGCTCAAAGGCGCTCGACTTTTTGAAACGTCTCGGTCTGGACGAATCTGATGCGCGCAAATATCCACACGAGCTCTCCGGCGGAATGCAGCAACGGGTCGCCATCGCTCAAGCGTTGGTAATGCAGCCGCCGATTTTGTTGATGGACGAGGCATTCAGTGCACTTGATCCGGCTACGCGCAAGGAAATGCAACGGCTGATCCATGATCTCTGGAGGCAGAGCACCACCACGATCCTGTTCGTCACGCACAATACACGCGAAGCCGTATGTCTCGGCACGCGTGTGATCGCCTTAGGAGGAGCCTCGCCCGCCATGCGCGAGATCGCTGTGCCGCATATCGATTTCGATTCGGACACATCCGAACTCGACGCCCTTGTTAGAGAGGTTGAGTGCGGTATTGCTGGCGGAACAACAGTCGGTGGCGAAGCGAACCTACGAACCGATC
>DATFXZ010000570.1:0-2599 GCA_035315305.1 Terriglobia bacterium
AAGACGATAAAGACGCTTCCATCTCCACCACACAGAGTAGGAAAATTGAGCGTATGAACAAAGCAAAGCTGATTCCGCTCCTTCTAGTTGTTTTCAGCATGACGCTCTTTGCCCAACGCACAAAACTTCGTCCGGGTACAAATATCTTCAGTCCGCAGCAAGACATTGACTTGGGAAGAGAGGTCGCAAAAGATGCCGAACGCCAGCTGGAGCTGATCAATAACGGCAACGCCAATACTTATATCAGCGCGCTTGGACAGCGGCTGGCTTCGAAAGTGCCCAATGAGAACAAGTTTCCGTTTTATTTCAAGATCGTGAATGACCGTTCGATCAACGCCTTCGCGCTTCCAGGCGGCCCTGTCTATGTTCACCGAGGGGCGATTGAGGCTGCAGACAACGAAGCACAGCTTGCCGGCGTCATGGGCCACGAGATGGGGCACGTTATCTTGAGACACGGCACGAACCAGGCGACGAAGGCTCAGGTCGGTCAAGGGGCGTTGGGCATTCTGGGCGCAGTGTTGGGCAACGGCGCTGCCGGACAAATTGCGGCTGTAGGTGGAGGGTTTCTCGCAAATTCTGTTTTACTGAAGTATTCGCGCGATGCCGAATCTCAAGCCGACTTGATCGGAACGCAGGTTCTCTACGACCTTGGCTACGATCCGAAGGCGATGGCCGAATTCTTCGACAAACTGGCGAAGGAACACAAAGGAACGAAAACCGAAGAGTTCTTCAGCAATCATCCAATACCGGAGAATCGCGTCACCAAGGTTAATGCTGAAATCAAGAAACTTGGACCGGTTTCGCCTACACCTCGAACGGACTCTCCCGATTTTCAGGAAGTGAAACGCATCATGTTGTCTTTGCCTGAGCCGGCAAAACGCGATACGAAGGTCGCGCCGCCCGGCAACTCAAAGGCTCCCGCGGCTCCTTCGGCCCGCACTATTGAATTCAACTCAAATGGTGTTCGCCTTCGGCATCCAGACAATTGGAAATCGTCCGTTCAGGGAACACATGCGACCATTGCTCCTGACGACGGCATCATCAACGGAAACCTGGCGTATGGAATGATTGTCGATGTGTTTCAGCCTCAAGGCGCCGCCGACTTGGATCAGGCGTCGGCTCAGCTGCTGAATCAACTCAAGCAAGGCAACGCGGGGATGCAGACGACACGATCGCGCGTTCAAACGAAGTTGGACGGGCGGCCGGCATTGCTGGCAGAGCTCTCTAACGATAGCCCAATCGGCGGCAAAGAAACCGACGTCGTGATTACGGTCCTGCGCTCGAGCAACGAAATGATGTATTTCGTGATGGTCGCGCCGGCTAAGGATTTCCCGCAGTATCGGAATGCTTTTAATCAGGTATTGGATTCGGTCCGGCTGAGGTGAGGGTACGGGCGTTCTGAGTTGTGAGTTATGAGTTATGAGTACTCGGAACTCATAACTCATAACGCCATCACCCTACGCGTCGTCCGGACGCATCGTGCGGTTGAACACCCGTTTCGACGAACGACTTCATACGAACCAGATCGTGGTCAAATCGTTTTTTCGGATCCGCTCCGATGAGCCATGCTATGGAGTGTCCGGCTGCGCCGCCCGGCGGATTGTACGAAAACCGAATCTGAACTCGCGTTCCATTGCCTTCGGGATCGAAGCGAACGATTCCGGCGTTCGCCACTAGCGCCCCAGGTTCCGTCGTCCATGCGATAACACGGTTTGGAATGTTTTGCGTAATCAGTGCATCCCACTCCACCGTTGCGTTGGCCGGTCCACTAACGATCCAATGCGAGCGGCCGCGACCGAGATCCCGGACGTCTTGAACGCCCGACATGAAGAAAGGAAAATTTTCATAACGATTCCACATCGAATACACGCGTTCTACCGGCGCGTTGATGTGAATTGTCTTTTGCAGATCTACGGCTCGCCTTCCGGCGCGGATTCCTACGAGACGCTTCATTTCAAGATTGGTGATGCCCCGCGTCATTAACGTTGCGCCCGCTCCCGCAATCAATGTGCCCGTTATATTGCGTCTCCGCGCCCCAAACAACAGAGCGGCCATTCCGGCTATCGTCGCAAATGCGCGAGCAGCGGGCGGCCAGTTGGTCTGCATCAACTGGGTTCGGCGGATTCCTCCAGTCTCTTGACCAGTTTGGAGCTGATCCTCGACGAATTGCACTCCACGGACTTTCTGAATGTAATCCAACAAGCGTTTGTGTTGGGTAACTGGCACGGGTCCAGACAAAGTGACCCACCCATCCTTTGCATGCACTTCGATGGAATGAGGATGCGATACGGCTCGGCCCAGGGCCGATCGCACACGCTCGATCAGAATGTCGTCATCAACATGGTTAGTGCTGAGTGTGCGTGAACTCGCGGCTACGGCACCGTGAATACGATGGCTTGTATCGCGCGCGATAACGTTGAAGCCGCGTGCAGTAAGCTTCGAAAAATGTATTGCTTTATCCATAAGAAGACTACGCCGGCGTTTGCCGAAGATGGGATCGAGAAGATACATCCCAATGGCGCCGGCGATCGCGGCGGTTGCAGCCGTAAGTTGCTTATTCACGACGTCCCTCCTGAAGTGCGACAGTTCTTTGAACTCT
>DATFXZ010000571.1:0-5841 GCA_035315305.1 Terriglobia bacterium
GCCTGAAGACGGATTTCGAGTATGATGAACGATCTTATAGCTGCGTTATGAAGAGTAACCGATGAACGATTTTCTGATAGGGCTTGAGAATACACGCGTCAGTCTCTTCATTCGCGAGTCCAGTTCCTTTCTGGGCTTCCCCACTATATTGACGACCCACACTTTCGGTTACTGTTTTATCATGGCCACCAATGCGATCGTCTCCGCGCGCATGCTTGGCTTTGCGACTAGCATTCCGTTCAAGCCGTTGCGCCGGTTATTTCCGGTGATGTGGATCGGGTTGATCCTGACCACGATTACAGGTGTGCTGCTGGTCATGGCGGCTGCGGAGAAACGGGTTCCGAACCCCATTCTCTGGGTCAAACTGGTGTTATTGGCGGTGGCCACGCCGATGATGTGGAAGTTCCAAATGAAAGTCTTTGAGGATCCTTCGGTCAATGAAAACAACATCCCGGCCAGCGCCCGAACGATGGCGGCCTTGCAGCTTGCATTATGGATTTTGATTATGATCAGCGGCCGCCTGATTCCCTACTCGGCAACGATCCTTGGGGACGCTTACTGATCGGCGCGCTTCGGCGGAATTTCGGGCAAAAGGGGGCGCTCTCGAGCACCCCTAACGATTTGAAGCTTGGAGAACCAGCGCCCTCCGTACCGAGCGTCTGTTGCCGGCGTACTCGTCAGTTCACCTTCTCCTGGCGGTCGGCGTTCTTGTCAATCTTGTAAATCGCTGCGCCGGCAATCAAACTGACGGCGATAACAATAATGGCGGACATGTATATGATGCTGAGGATCATCATAGGTCTTTCAAACCGTCCTTAGTTAATCCAGGGAAGAAAACGTCCGTAAATCATTACCGCAACTACTAACACGAAAGTGGCCACCGCAGCAATTTTCACCGCGGTCGGAACGTCGTCGTCCGCCTGCACCTTCCACGGCTGATCGAACATCGTGAAATATAGAATCGGAACGGTCGCCAGAAGGATTCCCAGTATCTTGATATGGAATCCTTGCTTGCCGAGGTAGAGTTGGGGCGAGGCGATAAAGAAGATCATGCCCGTCATGGTGTTGAGCACAAAACCAATGATGGCCATGGGCAACAGCCGGTGCAGAGCGGGAAAACTAATGCCTTTCATGATGCCAAGCATCCGGAACAGATAGATCGTAGACACACCGAAAAGGAACGCCATTCCGACATAGTGGATCATTTCGAGCGTCGGCCAGACCCACGCATGGTCATTGACAAACCTTTCGATCGGCAGGCGCCAGCCCACCGCTTCCGTCACTGCCGCGTCTGCGGCATCGCGAATTTCCAGATGGCTGATCTTGCCCCCAATGTTCGCCGTTACGAAAACGAACGCAACCGCGGCCATTGTCGAGATCAATGTGACCATCGTTGTCAGCGATCCGGACCGCGAATGACGCCGGTATTCCCAGATGCCGAACCAGGCAAACATCCCGGCGGCGGTCATGGCTAGCAGAGTGATCATGGCTGCATTCTGATGCAACTGGACCATGCCGGCAGAATACGACGGGTTCTTCTCGACGATTCGCTGCGCTTCCGCGCCGGAGATATACGTGGGCAGGACCGCCATAGTAATCAACACCAGCACGCCATAGGCAAACTGCTTGATGGCTTCGTCCTTTTTGTAAATCCCAACGGCCAGAAGCAGAAGACCTGCAATCGAGCCCAGGGAAGGGACGTGGTTTAAAACAATATGAATATGAGCAAGATTCATGAGTATCTCTGCGGCACATCTCCTCGGCCAAGGTGGCGTTAACTCTACACCAACTTCGCGGTGACTTTCTTAACCGCGCGGCGATTCTGCGCTTACTTGCGGTCGATGCCCTTTTTGGGTTAATCACAGCAGCCGACAAACAGTTGAGAGTGCTGTTTTCCGGAAACTGCAGCCGTGCCGCTTGATAGGTTCACGTAGTTGGTGGGAAGTGGGAAGTGTGTGACTGCTACTTTGCTCGCACCGCCGATTCGAGAAACCTTTATAAGTTCTTGACAACCTTTTAAGTATTTTTGCGCAGCAATTCCATCTCTTAATGTCAGAAGCCTAAAAACTGAACATCACCACTTTGGACTCTCTTCGAGGACATTCAACTGCGTTGACCGGCAGAGCCGCTTAACAGAAACCGTCCGTTCGTCTGAAATGGTTCTTGATCAAAGCCAACAGTAAACCCCCAAGGTATGTGAGGAGGTTAGAGTATGAGCATTCGATGGATGTTTACAACACAACGTCGCTCGATTGCCTTGAGAGCTTTCGCGTTCATGCTGATCCTCGTGGTTACTCCTGATAGATTCGTTCTTGCTGAAGAGCATGAGCACAATCGTTGTCTTCCGCGCCATTTCGGCCAGTTTTCGGACTGGTCCGAGCCGGTTAACCTCGGCCCCGGCGTTGTCCTGCGACGCCACAACCCTCTACTTCTACTCGGACCGTCCTGGCGGGTCCGGAAATAATGATCTCTACGTGACCACGCGCCACCGGCTCCATCATGAAGACAATGACGAAGCAACCTTCACCACGATCGATCCCCCTGGCGCGAGCTCTACCACTGCTCACGGGATCAACGCTCGCGGCGATATCGTGGGAGCGTCCGTCAGTGCCGGTGTGGTCCATGGTTATCTGTTGAGCAGACGAGGACGGCACGAAGACGGGGACGATCAAGGATTCTGAGAGAAGCTCAACATTGGCGGCGCGAAGTTGATAGCATCAGTGCTTCAATTCATCGTGGGCTCTCGACGGCGTGCCGCATTTTAACCTGCCCCAGCAAGGAGGCCCAGGCCGCGATCCACCGAATGCGCCGCGCTCAGTACAGGATCAGATCCGAGCGTGACGGATTACGTTTTGGAGTCCATCGCGACAAAACTACCGGGTCAGGGGTGTCTTCTTTGCTTGTAGTTACATCGGGAGCTGGACTGGGCTGCGGTATAGGGGTAGTGATTAATGAATTCTCCGATGCCTTGGGAACCGGCAACTTTGTTTACGAATTTGTCGAGCTTCACTACGATCATTTCGCTGAAGAAGGGCGGCTGCAAACGTTGCAATTCGGAAGGCGCTGAGATTCCGTTGGATAACATCCTCGACCGTGTTACCGGCTCAGATCGGACCGTGACGGATTACGTTTTGGAGTCCCCGCTGAAGTGTCCGCGATTCTCTCGTGAGATCACAGAAAAGACACTGGTGGAAGCCCCGCTGACCATAGGCCCGAAGCGGCAGGGCTAACGCCTTGTCGCGGCCGGTGTAAAAATCCCCAAAGTACCGGTTTAAAATTCCCCACCCCTTAACCAGGTCATTTCTACAGTCGGCGCAAGATTCCGAGAAGGAGGTGCCGACCTGTTAAGGGGGAAAGACGTGCACGATATCGAGCGACTGAAGCGAGAAGGTCTGAGCATCAAGGCCATCAGCAAACTCACGGGTTGGGATCGCAAGACGATCCGCAAGTACTTGATCAAACCGGAAGCGGCGCCAAGCTACGGGCCGCGAGAGCCGCGAGCAAGCAAACTGGATGGATTCAAACCATACATCGAAGAACGATTGAAAGCAGGAGTCTGGAACGCGCGAGTGCTGCTACGGGAGTTGCGCGAACGTGGCTACGCCGGCAGCTACACGATTCTGACGGATTGGTTGAGACCGCAACGAGAGTCGGCGCGAGTCGTGGCGGTGCGTCGATTTGAAACTCCAATCGGCCATCAAGCGCAAGTGGACTGGGGACACTTGGGCACAATCGACATCAACGGTCAGAGACAAAACCTATCGGGCTTCACATTCACGCTGGGCTACAGCCGCGCCATGATGGCGGAGGCTGCACTGGATCAGACATTAGGAACGTTACTTCGCATGCATGAAGAAGCGTTCCGGCAGTTGGGTGGAGTTCCAGAAGAGATTCTTTACGACCGAATGAAAACGGTATGGCTGAAGACCGATGAGCGTGGCGAGATCGTTTGGCATCCCGTGTTCTTGGATTTCGCTGGCTATTGGGGTTTCCGCCCGCGTTTGTGTCAGCCCTACCGAGCGCAAACGAAGGGAAAGATCGAGTCTGGCGTGAAGTACGTCCGCCGAAACTTCTTATGTGGCCTGCAAGGTCGCGAGCCCGCCAACTTGGCCGACTTGAATGGCCGGCTGCGGCAGTGGGTCTGGGAAGTTTCGAACCAGCGCGTTCACGGAACAACGCACGAACGTGTCGATCAACTATTGGCCAATGAGAGACTCCGATTGCAGCCCATTGCCGGGCGGCTCCCATATCCGTATGTCGATGAAGAGTTACGCAAGGTTGCACGCGATGCGTACGTGTCATGGGAAAGCAATCGATACTCGGTACCATGGGCTTATGCCGGTGCCTCAGTGTGGGTGCGTGAACGTGACGACCGGATTGAAGTCCATTACGGCGGCCAGTGTGTCGCTGCCCACGCGCGTGCATCGGGTAAACATCAACTGGTCCGAGTCCCGGAACATCATCATGGAATCCCGCTAGGAGCACGCGGGCCATCAACGAAGATTTTGATTCACATTCAGCAAGCGGCGCCTATTGTGGAAGTGCGCTCATTGGCGGCCTACGAGAGTGTCATCGGAGGTGTTCAATGACGACGGCCATTGAACAACTGCAATCGGCATTGAACGGGCTTGGCCTGAAGTCGATCGAAGCGCGATTGGAAAATCTGCTCGAGCAAGCGGCCAAGACCGAACCGAGTTACGCCGATTTTCTTCGAGATTTACTCGGCTGCGAAGTGGAAGCACGGCGCAGCCGTTATCTGCGCGCCCGGCTTCAACTCGCACACTTGCCGTTCGTAAAGAACTTCGATCAGTTCGATTTTAGTTTTCAGCCTTCCATTGATGAACGGCAGGTTCGAGAGCTGCGCACGCTGCGATTCATTCATGAAGCGAGCAATGTGATTTTTCTCGGCCCGCCAGGCGTTGGGAAAACGCATCTCAGTGTGGCGCTTGCCGAGGCCGCAATCCAGGCCGGATTCGGCGCTTACTTCATGACGGCGCACGATCTGGTATCGGACCTGGGGCGAGCCTATCGAGAAGGTCGGCTCGATCGGCGCTTGCGGGTGTACTTGGCTCCACGCGTTTTGATTATCGACGAGATGGGTTACTTACCCTTGGATGAGGTGGGGGCCACCATTTTCTTTCAACTCGTCAGCGCACGTTACGAACGAGGCAGCATCATCCTGTCGTCGAACAAGAGTTATGGAGATTGGGGATCGATCTTTGGAGATCCGATCATTGCGACCGCCATTCTGGATCGTCTTCTTCATCACTCGACGACAATCAACATCCGTGGCGAGAGCTATCGGTTGAAGGATCGACGCCGAGCTGGGCTTCTGCCACGATCCGAACAGGAGGCTCCATTGGTCGCGCCACCGGCTGTGTCATCGGCCTCCGCTTCGCCCAAAACGCGCCGCCTATCGGCGCCGCTGGGCTCCGCTCCGGCCGACGACACAGCCGACAAAACCAGAAAAAACCGGTGAGGCGCAGGTCGAATGAACGACCGGCCGCCGTCTATAAACGAACCTGGCCAGGAAAATCTCGACAGAAACATTCTAAGGAATGAAATTCATGTGTTCTTGAGCGAAACGGGGTGGGGAATTTTCAACCGGAACTCTGGGGAAATTTCATCCGGCATTGACACTCTAATAGAACCGTGGTCGGCGATCATCGCCTGCCGCTTCGCTTTTCAGTTTCTGAAGACGACACCACGCTGTGATGAGGAAGCAAATTTCCGCGAAGCTGGTTGAACTCGATCGTCTCAAACGGAGGCAGGGCTGGCTGCCACGATAGGTTTTGTGCCCGTCGGCCGGTCGGCGGTGAGGTGTTTATGTTGACAGCCCCT
>DATFXZ010000572.1:0-7141 GCA_035315305.1 Terriglobia bacterium
TATCGGGTCGTCAACATGGGCATCAGCGGAGACACGACCGCGGGTGGACGAGCTCGAATGAAAGCCGCTCTCCAGCAAAAACCGTCAATCGTCATCTTGGAACTCGGAGCAAACGATGGCTTGCGCGGCCTGCCTGTATCGCAGATGCAGATCAATCTGGAACAAATGATTCAAGATTTTCAAAAAGGGGGAGCAAAGGTGGTATTAGCCGGCATGACCCTGCCGCGGAATTATGGCGACACTTACGTGAAGTCTTTTGAAGATGTGTTCCGCGGCCTAGCTAAGAAGTACGATCTGCCCTTGATCCCATTCTTTCTCGAAGGTGTGGCCGGTGATCCAAAATACACTTTGCCAGATCTGATCCATCCCAACGCCGACGGCTACGCTCTGGTGACCGACATCGTGATGAAGACCCTGAAACCGCTGCTGAAGTAAATTTATTTTCTCAGACTTACCGCGCGAAAATAATCGGCGGCGGGCGTACGGCTCCATATAGCGCCCGTCTTCCGGCGCGTAGCCCAATCCGTAAAACGATAATCGTATGCTACGCCCCGGATAAAACGCGGCGGCCGATTGGGAAACGGATTCGAAGCAAACAGCGAGGTCACCTCTGGCCGACCCTCTAGCAGGCACACAACGAACTGTTGGAACCAGGGATTGGCTTGGACATCGGAAAGCGCCGCAAACCACATCTGCCAATCCAGCCTCGGCTGGTATGGCGCCACCCAAGGCAAACGCCTGTAAACGTCACCGGGTTTGTATTTGAATTCGTAAGCCTTCCAATTCTCGCCGTCATCACTTCCTTCAATCACGATTTCCTTGCGCGACGTGGTCATTACGGCAAATAACCCATAGCGATTCACCAGATGAAACGTCTCGGCGCGAAAATCCATCGACCTCAACGGCTCCGGAGGATTTGGGGCAATGCCGAACATAGTAAGAAGCTGAAGAAATCCAACCGCGACGAGAACAACGGCGACGAATCTGGCATTCCACGGAGCCCGGTCCGCGACCTTCACATCAAAGAGGAACAAGCAAAGCAAGATCGTCAGCAGGTTGAAGAAGGTGTAATTCCCCGTCAGTGCGATTATTAACTGAAGCCCAATGGCCATCCATGCGGCGATGACTCGCGGCCGGCGGGGCGCGAAGAAAAAGAACGGCGCGATCAATTCAATGAGAAAAACGCCGAGGACGGAAGTCTTCTGAACGATCGACGGCAGTTGATGCGCGTACCACGCCATCGGCGTGGGCAACGGCTGAGTTTGATAATGGTAGTTCAGCGCGTTCAGACCCCGCCATGTCGGATCACCGCTCAACAATTTCACGGCGCCGGACTCGAACATCAATCGAAAAAGCAGAAATCGAAAGACCCACACCGCTAAACGCGAAGGCGGCGACTTATACGATGGGTGGAAGCCGGGTGGCGTAAGAAGAACAGCCGCAAAACCGACTTCAAGCAGCAGCGCGTCCCACTGAAACGAGTAGAACACCTGGCCGATGCTATCGATCGAAAGGTACAGCACGTATAGACCAATTGCGGCGGGGAGCGGGATCAAACCGATGAACAGGAAGACCGCAAGCACGATGCCTGCCCATACCATCAGATGCAAAAACGCATCGCTCGAATTCAACCACGCCAGAGTTGGAAATAGGCCGTAGGCGCTCGCGCCGTAGTCTGATTGCAGGTTCTGAAGGTAATCATGCGCCGGCAGGATGCCGTTCGAACCGATCAGACCGCTGATCTGCGGCAGGAGGGACGCGAAGGCAATGAGATAGATGACGGCGAGACCGCGGAGAAAGACCGATCGCAGCACAGATCATCGAGTGAGCGGTTTGAGAATCTCGTCCAACAGTGCGGCCTGACCGTTGCGCTCCAGAACGGGATACTTTTCGCCGTCGCGGTAATTCAGTTTATATGTCGACAATGATTTACCATTTGCGACGAGCAGGTCCAGCAAACCCGTCTTGCTTGCATTTCGGATTTCTTCTCGAAGGACGTCAATCGAGTACTTGCGATCATTCACGCCCACAATCTTCATGCCAGGACCAATACCGGCTTTCGCTGCGACTTTCTCCGGAAGAACGTCGATGATCGTGCCGTCTGGATTCAGTTTCAAACCGATCGAAAACGTAAGATTAATGTTCTCGCGTACCTGCTCGGATGCCTGCAGCGCTTCGGAAGGTCTGTTTACGTAGGAAAGCTTATAACCTCCCGCTTCGATTCCCCCGAGCGGTGCGCGATCGGTTCCAATCCGATGAATGCGTGTTTCGAAGAAACTTTTCCAGTCATACGGCGCAAGGCCGTTCAGAGTCTCAGTGAGGCTCTCGAGAGTGTAGGGTCGTACTTCGGGGGGACCACTGGCGCCGCCGTAAAAAGCGCGGCAAAAGTCGTCGAGCGACTTGCGGCCTTGGGTTTGCTTGCGAATGATTGTGTCGGCCTCGAGCCAGATCAGCAGTCCTTCTTCATAAAAATCGACGCCGCGACGCGACGATTCCCAGTCGTTTCTGGCATCGTACAACAATTGGGCGGCGACGGCTGTATCTGCTAAAGATCGCCACTGGCGTCCCGCTCGATTATCGAGCGTCGCCGCGTCCGCCGCGAGAAACTGGCGGTTCTGGTCGGGCGTGCGCAAGCCGCTTCGAGCCGTCAGAACCCAGCCGAGATATTCAGTGAGTCCTTCATAAACCCACAGCAGATCGCCTTTCATCGGCTGCTCGTAATCTCGCGTGGCGAGACCTTCGGGTCTTCGATACTTACCATTCCACGAATGAACAAACTCATGCGGTAGCAAGGTTGCACCCGCCATTTGCGAACTTGAATCGGTCAGGAAGTTCTCGCGGCTTTGATTGTCGCTGGACTCGTGATGCTCCAATCCGAAATGTGCAATCTGATCGCTCAGCGCGAGAAGGAAATGATATTCCCGGTAATGCGTGGCGCCGAACAGCGCCTGCGCCTCTTTCACCAGCTTCTTGTATTTGTCGATCAGTTCGGTTGGAGCATTCAATGCTTCTTCGGTATCCGCAGCGACGTCAAGATAGTGCGCCGGAGTCGAGCCGGGACTCAGCTCGATCCGCCGGTAATGCCTGCCGGTCAGCACGGGGGAATCGACGAGAGTCGTCAGCGAAACCGTTTTGAATTGGACGTCGCTCCCGTTGGCTTTTGCGACCGGGAGCGCCGTTCCAAACTTCCAGTCAGCCGGCAAACGCAGCTCAGCTGCAACTTGAACATCATCGCTGGCTTTTCCTTGCGGATACAGGACCAGTTGATTCCAGCTCAGGAAGGCCAGTTCCGCTGTTGCTGAAGCGGCCGAACTGAACCCTGCAGCATCGGAGTTCGACAGGAAATCCAGCTTCACATCCACCGAGGATGCCCCCTGCGGCACGTCGATGTGGAACGCAAACATCTCAACGGAATCGCGTTTCCATTCCAGTGTGCGTCCGCCGGAAGAAATCCTGAGTCCGGCGACGTCGGTGATAGGACCGGTCGGAGCATGCTCACCCGGGATCCACTTTGGGTAGAACAGATTTAAAGGCCCCGGCGCCGCGGGAATAGTGAGGTCGACGTGATAAAGCCGGCGTGGGGCTTCCGTCGCGTCCACGCGAAGACGTATCGGCTGGGCGAGAGCGGTAATTGTAGAGATAAAGGCGAAGAGAAGGACGCCACCAACTCGGACGGATGTTTTTAGGGACATAAGGAAGTGTTTGGGCTACGCGTATTCCCCTCCTCGTCAAGACGGGGTGGTCGCTCACACCGAAACTGGCTCCTGAGCGACCACCCCGGCCGCTTCGCGGCCACCCTCCTCACGAGGAGGGGAATAATGCCTATACCACCATTTCCAGGATTTCGCTATTTCCCGAAGTACTCCTTTCGGGCGCGAACATGGTAACGCTTGTTCTTTGAGCGGATTTCGATGCGATGCCACTTGCCGTCTTTCAGGTCGTGTGGCGGGTAGTACCCGATGCTGTACTGATTGCGCAACTCTGCTGCGATTTCGTCAAGAACGCCTTGAATCTCGCTTCCGCGATTTTCGGTCCAGTTCCCTGATACCAGCCATGCCTTTCCGCCGCTTGCATCGGCGAATGCTTCAAGCACCTGCATGTCGACAGTGTCTTGACCAATCTGCGTGCGGGTACGCGGATTCTGCTGTGGAAAAGCCGGATAACGGCCCGGAATCCGGGGGCCTCCCCCAGGAGAACCTGGTATGGGGATGCCGGGAATCGTGGGGAACGGAATTCCAATAGGACCGCGGCGTCCATTCGGACCACTAGGACCACTAGGACCCGTTGGATACGGTGTTCTCTCGGTTAACGGTCGACCGCTGGGTGAAATGCCGAGGCAATATACCAATATTTCCGATTCGCGCACGGCGGTTTGCGCTTCCTCAAATGTCGATTCGCTAGTGGTATCCTCGCCGTCCGTTAGCAAAAGGATCGCTTTCTTGTCCTGGGTACCATGCTTGATCTTCCGGAGGCTCAAATCGAGAGCATCGTAGAGGGCCGTCCCGCCGCCGACTACAACGCGCCGCAGGGCGCGGGCAAGCTTGTCGCGATCATCCGTAAAATCTTGCAGCAGGTCGGGTCGATTCGAAAAGGTCATGAGAAAAATGTCGTCTTCGCGGTGAATGCTTCGGATGAAACGTTCCACTGCTGCCGTCGCTGTTCCAATCTTTCGCTCCATGCTTCCACTGGTATCGAGCACAACACCCATGCTGACAGGTAAATCATTGGATTGACTGAAGTGAGCGATCGTCTGTTGCTTGCCGTCCTCCTCGACGATCAGATCATCTTGTGTCAGATCCGAAACATAATGTCCGGTCTCGTCAGTCACCGTCGCGACGATATTAACCAGAGCAACATCAACTTTTAATTGGGCGGCGACGATAGGAGCGGCCAAAAAGCCTGCAATCAGAAGGACCAAACCAGTACGACTCATGCGGTTTAACCTCCGATGGTAGCGTGAGCCATTTTGACTCGTAAGTTTTGAGTACGAAAGCAAATATTTGTTCGGACTGTTTAAGATTTCGGTAGTTAATCCACCAGCTTCACGATATCTTTATTTCCCTCGGGTCAGGTGCAACGGGGTAACCAGTTTTACGCGTCAAGCGTATATTTCACGTGGTTTTACACTCTTAGAAATTTAAGCACTAAATAACTGCACAGAAAAAGCTAAGAGCGGGTCAGGGGCGTTTCTCTAAATGGTACATAGGTCTTCTTTTTATTTTGTGGGCATTGCTGCGCTGCTCACCGTCAGCTTGGCCGCCTGCTCACAGCAAGGCGGTGCATCCAACAAAAACGGTGGCGGCCGTGGCGGCCGCGGGCAACGAGCCGGAGGTGGGGGGCAGCCCGTCGACGTCCGGACATCGCCTGTTCAACGCATCTCGATCCAGCGTTCGGTCGAACTATCCGGGACGCTGGTCTCGCCCGATCAAGCTCGTGTCAGCAGCGAAGTTGCCGGAATCGTTCGTGATGTTCTAGTTGAAATTGGACAAGAAGTTAAAGTCGGCGAGGAACTGGTCCGCCTGGACACAACCGAACTCAATCTTGCCCTTCAACGCGCCGAGAGCGCACTTCGCCAGACGGAAGCCCAACTGGGTATTGCCGAAGGCACGACGCTTCCCCAGGATGACCAGATCTCGGCCGTCCGCACTGCGGCGGCGAACCGTGACGACGCGCGATCTCAGCTGACGCGTGCCCAAGAATTGTTCAATAAAGGCCTCTCCTCAAGGGCTGATTTTGATACGGCGCAGACGCGAGTCAAAGTGAGCGAGGCGGCTTATCAGTCGGCGGTTGAAAATGTCCAGTCTTTAAAAGCAAGCCTGCAGGATCGACGTGCCGCCTACGATCTGGCCAAAAAGAAGCTCAGTGATGCCATCATCCGGGCGCCGATCGCAGGTGCAATCGCTGAGCGCAGCGCTCAGCGGGGTGAATATATCCGTGAGAACACGCCAGTCGCGACAATCGTGCGCATGAACCCCTTAAAGCTGCGAACGGGCGTGCAGGAAAAGTACGCGAATATGATTCACCAGAATCAAATGGTGGATTTCCAGGTCGAGCCGTATCCGACCGAAATGTTCCACGGAAAAATCGCCTACATCAGCCCTGCGGTCGACCAGGGCACACGAACGTTTACGGCTGAGATCCTGGTGGACAATCCCCAATACAAACTAAAGCCCGGCTTTTTTACGAAAGGCGAAATATTGGTCCACCGCGATGAAAACGTATTGGCGGTACCGGAAGAGACCGTTTCGAATCTGGCGGGCGTTTCATCGGTTTATGTGATCAACAACGGAGTCGTAAAGCAGACAACGATTCGAACGGGTGAACACGAAGGCAAATTCATTGAAGTTGTTGAAGGACTCAAGGGTGACGAGATTCTGGCAGCAAGCAATTTGAACGAACTGGTGTCAGGCTCGAGAGTTGGCGGCGGTGATGAAGAAGGTGCAACCGCAGTCGGCGACAATGGAGCGGGCGGAGATCGACGCGGCGGTAAAGGAGGCGGTAGAGGCGGCAAGGGCGGAAGACGGAGTGGCGGGGAAGGCAAGGGGGATGCTCAATGAAAATCGCAGATGTAAGCATCAATCGTCCTGTTTTCGCAATCATGATGTCGCTGGCGCTTGTTACGCTGGGAGTCTTTTCTTACCGGACCCTTGGCGTTGATCTGATGCCGAAAACGGATCAGCCCAACGTGAATGTGAACGTCCAGCTTCCGGGAGCCAGCGCGGAAGAAGTCGAATCGACAATCACCAAAGACGTCGAGGAGACCGTCAACACCATCAACGGCATCGATGAACTTCGCACGAATTCCAACCAGGGGAACATGCAGGCGAACATCACGTTCAACCTGGAACGTAATATGGATTCGGCCATCCAGGACGTACGTGACAAGATGTCTCAGGTCCAGGGCCGATTTCCTCGCGACACGCAGCCCGCTCGCGTCACGAAGTACGACCCCGACTCGCAGCCGATCCTGACGCTGGCGATTTCCGGCGGACGCGATCCAAAGGAACTCACCGAAATCGTCGATAAGAGGATCAAGCAGGTCATCGAAACGGTCAACAACGTCGGCGGCATTGAATTCAATGGCGGCCGGCGCCGTCAGATTCAGTTGTTGTTGGACGGAGATCGGCTGACGGCCTACGGA
>DATFXZ010000573.1:0-8214 GCA_035315305.1 Terriglobia bacterium
GTCAGTGCGAATAGGAGAAGTATGTCTCTCATGCGAGTCATATCAGTCTGGCGTGCTACTCTACGGCCATGTCGATCCTGAAGTTTCTCGGACTGAATATAGACCAGACCCGGCGGGAGACTGCAACTGCGGAAACAGAAACAGTACGTAAAATTGTGCAGAAACTCGAACAACTCCCCGAGCAGCAAGCGCGTTACATAGCGGCGTTTGCATATCTGCTTAGCCGCGCCGCGCGAGCTGACCTGCAGATTGGTGCGGACGAGACGGCGGTTATGGAGCGCATTATCATGGAACAAGGTGGTCTACCGGAGGAATTGGCTGTCGTGGTCGTACAAATGGCGAAGACGCAAAACCAGCTCTTCGGCGGCACAGAGAATTACCTCGTTACGCGGGAATTCGAACGTATCGCAAACCGGGAACAGAAGCTTGCCCTTCTCGAATGTCTCTTCGCAGTTACGGCGGCTGACGAAAATATCTCGACCGAGGAAGACAATGTCATCAGTCAAATCTCGAGCGAATTGAGACTGTCACACGACGACTACATCACTGCCCGGTCTCACTTTCGAAAATATCTCGCAGTTTTGAAGCCGAAAAATGATGTTTGACCCGCTCAGGACCGTGGGCCGTAATGCGGAAGCGGCTTGCCCACTTCCAGTGCGCCAAGGTCTGGCGCGCGTCCCGTAAAATCTTCGTTCACGTTCGGCAACGCCACGCCGCGATCGACGGCAACGGCATTGGATTTCAACCTGAAATCAAAATCTTCCGCCTTATAGACCTTCTGCACATTCTTGACGTCATTCCGATCGAGTTTAGGCACGTTCATGAAGACGTCGTAATCAACCTCAATGCTGTGCCGGTCCTGCTGCGTAGCCTGGCTGTACTCGGCGAGCGATGCAAAGCGTCGCGTTTGGAGGACGGCCTGGTGCCCCGGTCCGTTGTAATCGGCCGGAACGTTAGGTGGCGGCGAGTTCCATTGGAACGAAAACTCGACTCCCGGATTCGGACGGAATCCGTTGTAGTCGGAAGATGTGTAGTTCGTGAGCGTATTGACCGAGAAAATAGTCTGTGAGGAATTCTCTCCAAGAAACAGATTATTCCGCCAATGAACGTTTGAAGTGCTTTGCGCAGCAGTCTCAGCGAGGATCGTGTTGTGATAAAAGAGGACACCCGCGGAGCCGTTCGTGAGCCGGGTTGATCCGCCTGGTAGATGATATGCAATATTCCCGATCCAATACGTCGGCCCTCCGTTGGAAGGTTGATTACAGAAGGCATGAGAGGCCGAATTGATCATCATATTCCGGAGAACACGGATGTTGTGCATACCACCATCCGTTTCGAACGGATTATCGTGAAAGTTGGTCATGTAGTTGTTGTAGAAATCAATGGCCACCGGCCTGCGATCCCAATACTCCTTCGCTGGATACTTTGGCCCCTCCGTTGCGGATGACCCGTCCGGGTTCCCATAGGTTTCGATATCGATGCCATCGTGAAAGTTCGCGACGTAGTTGTACGCGATGACATGGCCGGGCCCGTAGACTTTCACCGCAATGTACGACAGCATTTTCGGTGGAAACACCTGGCCTGAGCTGGGAGTCGCGAACTGAGCCCAGAAATCCGGGCCATTCCATCCAATGACGTGGTTCGGATCGTTCCTCCCGATGAACCAGTTGTCGGCGATGTAGAAATTACTCGACCCCGAGTAGTTGGTGTAGACGCCCATTCCGATATTCTCGAATCGGCATTTCTTTACCGTTAATCCTTTCGAACCGACGATGAACTGCGTGCCGGCCCAAATCGCGATTTCGGTATTACGAATCGTCAAACCCTCAAAATAGTTGTAATTCGCAGCCTTGACATTAAAGAGATTGAAGGCGCCGTTCCCATCGAAGATGACTTCGCCATCGCCTGCTGCCTTTATAGCGATCGGCTTATCGGGAGTTCCACTCGCCGTGAGGTAGTAAGTTCCATCAAACGGAACTGTGCTGACGGATAGATTATTTGTGTACTCGTAGCGGTCGTACTTGTAGGTGCCGGCATGGACAAGAATGGTATCGCCGGCCTTTACACGAGGTCTTGCGGCGGTTGCCCAGTCCGTTCCCGAACACGTCAGGTTGTACGCACACAGGAGGCCCTCAAACGCGGGTTCCGTCTTCTGTCCCTTGTACCCATGTGGATATACGTGAAAGACGCGGCCGCCTTCAAAGGGCTTTGGCTCTGGTCGTGTGCGAACGGTTACAGTCTCCGTAGCCTTCCCGCCATCAGGATCGGACAGATTAAACGTGCACTCGTATTCCGTGTCCGGTTCGAGATCCAGGATGCTTCCCGCAAACATGTTCGGAGACACGACGTCCAATTGCGCACCATTGTAGATCTCTTCGCCATGCAGTCGAAGCAGCGGCAGCGCCTTCTTCCAGCCAGTCTCTCCTTTTTTTCGATACTGAACTTCGACTGTCGCGTTCCGGTTATCGTCGCCTTCGATAAACCATTCGAAGCCGAGATTAATTAGCGTCGGCGGATCAATGATGAATTCCTTTGGTGTCACTTTGTTTTCTGCGGCGAACGCAAATCGTGAGAAGCCTGAAAGGAGAATAAAAGCGAGCGGAATCATCTTCTTCATAGCGCACCCCGCCCGTGACGTTATCAAAAATCGTGAACACATGTAAGACTCGCTGACTGTATCATTGCGACAAAAATCAGGAGGCGAGATGTCACGATACATTTCTATAAGAGCGATTCGCGCTTTAGTCGTCATTAGCGTTCTCGCGGGGTTTGTGCGATATGCCGGCGCCGAAACGATGGTTGAATACAGTTCCGAAGCGCGGTTTCAATTAGATCTCCATGTTCCCGATGCGGTGCTCAAAGGTTTTCTTCCGCCCGGATGGACGCCAAACATTGCTACCCAGGGCGCCGCAAAGGACGCGAACCTGCGTGCAGTCTTCATCGATCGCGTGACGATTAGCGGACCAGATGGAAAACCCATCGGAAAAGGATCGAATCGTCTCGTCTACCTTGTTGCTCCTGTAAAGGATCCCATGGGCGCAAACGTTCAACTCGTCATTGGCGGCCTGACGGAGGATCCTGCCGATGCGCCGGGCCCCTTCGGAAATTACCTGCTAGCCACGACTCACACAATGCAGCGGTCAACGTCTAGCGGTTCCAGCGGGGCGGGCGCGATCACGGATTCGCAGGATTGGATTTTCGCCGCCGCTACGGGCGAGCGGCTGGAAATGCACATCAAGTATGAGCGCGGCGTTGCCAATAAAGGAAACCCTGCCGAGGTAAAGTTTTACTCCGCAAAGAACCCCAGCTTTTTTCAGATCTCGCGCCAAGAACAAGTCCTGGATATTCTGCGGAACGCGACCACGAACCCTCCCGATCGGGTGAAAGAATTTTCCTTCAAGGCAGGCGGCGGCAGCTACTCGAAGTTATTTGATGGCACGGAGAAACTCTTGAGCTGGGACAATATTCTCTGGATTAACCGTTCGGTTTCTCTCCCATAAAGATGAATTGCTATCATATGAAGCCATTATGAACGTCAGCGAAATACGACACCTTTATGCTTACACCGAATGGGCCAATGCCCTCGTCCTGGACGCGGCCAAAAATCTTTCTTCGGAGCAATTGCTTCTGGATGTACACATCAGTCACAAGTCGATCCTCGGTACCCTGGCGCATATGGCAAGCGCGGAATGGATTTGGCTGGAACGATGGCACGGGGTCTCACCCGTCGGCGCCGAAGCGTTGGCGGACTGGACGGTAGAACAGTGCGGCAATCTGCAGCAACTCCGGGAGAAGTGGCAGCCGATAATCAACAAGCGTCACGGTTATCTCGAACGTTTAAGCGATGCCGATCTTCCGAAGCCAGTCAGCTTCAAGAGGATTAACGGTGAAGCCTACGCGTTTCCTCTGGTGCAGCAGTTACAGCATGTCGTGAATCACGCCACGCTGCATCGGGGGCAGGTCGTCGGGATGATTCGCCAACTTGGGATCGCGCCGCCTGCAACAGATCTGCTGATATATGTCATGGCGCAATCAAAAGCATCTTCTGGTTAACTTCTCGGCAGAGTGCCTTGAGCCGATTGACACGGGCCGGACCCAAAAAGCGCGAGGTAAACGCCGTTTTATTGTGATTGAGCGGCTCGTCAAGATCTGTGTAGGTGCGGCAGCCCTCGCCGTCCGGAGTACCCGGAATAGGCGCAAATTCGGAAAGCATCACGCGAGCTCCGTGCTCCGAGGCGAAACGGATAGACGCTTCGAGGTCCTGTTCTTGGGAGCCGGGGTGCCCGATGATGATGTACGCAGTGATGGAACGGGCGCCTGCCTCGCGCAACGTGCGTACGGCATCCGCGAACTCCTCTGAATAAACTTTGCCGCCCGTCCTGCGCTGCCACTCGTAAACATTGGATTCGAATCCGAGGAAAAAGGTTTTAAAACCGGCGCGCACCATGAGGTGTGCAATGTCGGGTGTGATAAATCGCGCGTTCAGTGCATTTGGAGTGTGAAATGAGACATCGAGGCCTTCCCGCAACACGGCTTCAAGAAACGGAAGGAGAATGTGTTCGGCTTTGAAGAGCAGGGCGTCGTCATAGAACGCGATGTGCCGAGCGCCTAAATCGATAAGGTGCCGAACCTCCTCTACGCACGCCTCCAGCGGCCGCGCGACGAAACTCGGATATACGACAGGAACTGAGCAGTACGTGCAACGGAATGGGCATCCCTCAGTGATTTTGAGCACTCCGACGTGCGCGTCCACGCTTTCCCACAACGGAAGTCCGGCCGACAGCGGCAGGCCCAGCGGTTTCAGATCCCCACCTTCCAACACTTGATCCGCACCCAGCGATCCGGCATGGCTAGGGCACAGGGTGGCGTATACGCCGCCTAATATGATTTTTGCCTGGGGTTGCAGATTGCGGATGTCATCGATGATTTCGCGTACGCCAAGATACCAATAGGTCATTACTGTTTGGACAAGGACAGCATCGAATCTTCGTTCCGTCAGCAGCTGAAGAAAATCTTCGCGTGGCCGGCCGAAGCGATAAAAGCGACGGGGGACATCCGCGAGAGCCGCTGGCTTGAGGGCGGGTTGCTGATCGAACCGGCCGCGCCCAAAAGCATCACGGCCTCGCGAAACAAGATAATCGAACGTGGTCAACTCGCACGTGCGGAGTTGCCCGCCGACGCGGAGGAGACCATAAGGGCGCAACCAGAAGTCGAAGGCAGTGAAGTCATAGATAGGCGGATTAACAAGAAGCAGGTTCATCGAACGAGTTAGACACCCGTCGCAGCTGTGAGCTCAGCCAGAATGGAATTCCGCACCTGTTCAAAGCTGTTCTGAGTCAACACAAACACACTGCCTTTAGAGCGATATCGAGAAACAAAGTTCCTGTGAACGACTGCAACAACGGGTTTGTCGAGTGAGAAGACATGCTCGATGAATCTCGCAAAATTCTTCGAAAAGAGCTCCATCTTACCGATCTCATCGATAAACACGAAATCGGCACTGTCCAACGATGCTTCGATCCTCTGTACGATCTCGTCAACACCCGCGACATTGACGTGATACTTCCCAACTGCGGGACCGCTTCCTGAAGTCGATGCAAGGATCTCCTTTTCACCACTTGCGAGGTCAATCATTTTGAATCCCGTACGAATGCCGTTGCGTCGGATTTCCGGCGTGCTTAATCCTGCAATCCTCCTGGCTTGAACGTCCTTGATGAGCTTCGCCATCAAAGTCGATTTACCGGATCCTGGACTGCCCGTGATCAGAATTCTCGGCTTCGTTCGCTTTCTCATACCGAAGCTCAACTGGTTTTCCGTGTGGCGTGTGCCGGTAGGCATCGGCCCAGGCTTCCTTGCGTTCGAGAAGCGCGGCCGGTTCGGTCAAACCCTTCGACGTGACGAGTCGTTCGAGAGCGGATAACCAATGTTCATAATAGTGGGAGCCGTCATCGGGCTCACCGCGATCTGAGGCGGCTTTAAGTTCGCCGGCGAGGGTTGCCGCCCATTCTTTCCAGCTAAAATAGCCTGCGTCCGAAAGCTGCACAGCGAGCGCGAACGCCTGTGCCTGCCACGGCTCGGCGAAGACAGGTCCGTCCTCGTTACGAGGCAGATTGGGTAGCGATGACAATCGTTGCTCTTCCGGCTTCTTTTCAGGCGCGCTCAAGGTAATCGTCCCACATGTCGAGGTGAACGGAATCCCGCGGCGATGCCTCGTCGCCCCACAATTCGCGCGCGGCGAACTTGACCGAGTAGACGTGCTGAGGCTTCTCACCGAGGAAGTCCGCGTTCGTGTCCGGGAAGAGAAATACTCCGTGATCGCGGACGATCACGCCGATCTTGCCTCGCGCGTAGCGCGGGAGCCGTGTGTGACCGGTTGGGTGGATGTTGCGGGCGCGTACGCGCTGCCCGACTTTGAAGTGCGGGCTTACCGCGGCGTCGCGTCGCGCCGAATTTCGTCTTGCCACCATTACTGAAACCATTTCGGCAGTTACAGCCGGGGTTGCTTTGGACGAATCCGGCGACGGGCGTCCGTTCTCGAGTTCAGCCCGCGTGATAACACCGTTCTTCAAGAGTTGGTCGACGAGCCGGGCGAACCACCGTTCGTAGTAGCTCATACGCAGATATTCTTCCGGAGGCAGCAGCTCGAGCTGATGACGCGAGTTGTCGAGGTTTTGTCTCCCGCCGCCCGCCCTCACGACGCGCGTCATCGCATATACCCGGCCCTCCCACGGTGCGTGGAATACCGGCTCGTTCTTCTCGTGTTCGATAGGCCCCATACCGTGCATGCCACCCATGTCGTGCACACCGTTCATGCAGTACCTCCCGGCTTCGACAAGGTAACCTTTGCCACACCAACCATTGAATCGCGCGTTACGAGCTCGGCGAGCGATTCTTCGGTCATGTTTTCCGTGCCGTTCGGCCGTTCCGGCAGCACCATATATCGCAGCTCGGCGGTACTGTCCCAGACGCGTATCTCCGCGTCCTTCGGCAGCTCGAGTCCAAACTCGCGTAGTACATTGCGCGGATCGATCACAGCACGCGAGCGGTATGCCGCCGACTTGTACCAGACAGGCGGAAGACCCAAAATCGGCCACGGATAGCACGAGCACAACGTGCAAACCACAAGGTTGTGGACCTTGGGTCCGTTCTCGAGCACCACCATGTCTTCGCCCTGGCCGCCCACGTAGCCAAGCTCAGCAATTGCCGCGGTCGCATCCGTTAGCAACCGCTTCTTGTATGCGGCATCGACCCAGGCGCGCGCGACTACGCGAGCGCCATTGCGCGGACCGATCTTCGTCTCGTACGTATCGACGATCGCGTCCAACGCCGCTCGATCGACGAGACCCTTGTCGACCAGAAGCGATTCAAGGGCCTTCACTCGCAGCGCGACGTCGGATGGAATCGCTTGGTGATCGTGATCATGGTCGTGGGGATCTTGTGTTGCATGCATCCGAGATTCGGCCGCGAGAGCTGCTGCGCTCGCGGCTGCACCTTTTATAAACCCACGTCGTCCGACGCGCGGGTTTTTGGATTTAGCCATTCCGCGGTTATACACCGTCGGGCGGTGCGCGTCATGGAAATTTTGTCTTTACCGACGTGCGGAAGCGACGATCTTGGGTCGTTCAGTCACGCGCTCGCCGTTACCCCAGACGAGAACTTCAAGCTTCACCCTCGCCTGGCCAGTCCTGAGGATGCCTAGTTTTTCGGCCGCGGAGGGAGACACATCGATAATGGCGCCCTCTCGACGATTTTTGCCGTACGGTCCACGATCCACGATAACAACATTGACGGATCGCATGTTGCGAAGGTTTGTGACGCGGACAACTGTACCGAAGGGATAAGTGCGGTGTGCGGCCATGGCTTTGTTCTTGTCGAATATTCGTCCGCTAGCTGTCTTCCGGCCTTGAAAGTGGGAAGCATAGAAGGTTGCGTCCCCGATTTGTGTCTTGAGTACCGGCCGATTGGAGGGGGTCTTTTCCGCGGAAGTGGCTGAAGCATGCGTGAGAACGAGGAACACTCCGGTGCCGATCATTGCCATACGCGGACATATGTGGACTAGAGATTGCATAAATGCCCCTAGAAGCGGAACCTACATGTTGAGTGCCTTTGCATTGTGGCAGGGGGACATGTTTGGTGAGAGCGAGAAACGCGGGTGGGTCTAACCTGTGAAAATTCTGCGCAATACGGAATTCCCCTCCTCGTGAGGAGGGGTGG
>DATFXZ010000574.1:0-2383 GCA_035315305.1 Terriglobia bacterium
TAGCCGCGGAGGCCGCAACGTGCCCGCTGGGAAACGTGTTCGCCTCATGAGTAACCCGTCGTACAAGCCACAGATTAAAACGACGAAGGTACGGGCTGCGATTAGTCGACATATCGGTTCCCTCGACCAATCGCGGGGGTAGCAATTGAATGAAGGGCAGCAAAACGTAACACGGGTAGGCAGAAAGCAGTAAGACAGTCCAATAATAGTCGGAGGCATTACTGAAACCAGAGACGTAAAGCGACGTGAGTCCAAGCGGCACGACGGGATAGCAAAACACGTACGCCAATTCCAGCAGACCGCCCACCCGGGTGCGCACCAATTGAGTCAAATCAATGCGAAGGCCTTGAAGGATTCTCCTCTCCGAATCTTCGAAGGCGGCTTGCAGCTTCGGATTCGCTTTTTGGAAGAAGCAACCCGATTGCCAGTACGCAAGCGGCATCAATAGTACGGGTAACCAATCACGCAGTACGTTCGCTGCATACGGCATCAGCCATTGGGCCGCCGCCGATGCCACCATGGTGAGTCCGACTCCGGCTCCCCCAATCCAGACTGCCTTGATACGTGAACGCGGAGGCAATGCCCACATCAAAGCCAACGATGCGAACAGGAAGAAATAGGCGAGATTCACAAGCTCTGAAGTGCGCATGCTGTAATCAGGTCGATCTACTTTCGACAGATCGGCAGTAGATCATCGGCAACTCCATCTGGGAGATGAGCAATTCCAAGCATGTCAAGATCAATCGCTGCATGCACGATTCGTTTCGACAAGAGAATATCGGAGGCTGCTGAAAGGACGGTCGTCTGCCAGATCCCTGGTGCCGGAAATTAAAATTGCTTTAACCTGCATGAATCCCGTTCATTATCTCAAATACTCGGCGCCCGAGCGGTCACAGACTGCCCGTACAGTGTTGTTGTATTGTAAGCACATGAACAAAGTCCTCATGGCATTGCTGCTTTTTGTTACGCAGGACACCCTTCGCGTCAAGGTCTCGCTCGTCACGGTTGGCGTACGCGTGACCGACTCGCGCGGGCGCAATGTCCTTGGGTTAAAAGCGCAGGACTTCTCGATCTTCGACGACGGGATCGCTCAAAATATCGAATTCTTCTCCAGCGAAGAACAGCCGATCACGCTCGGCATTCTTCTGGACCGCAGCTTCAGCATGAGCTACAACCGCAAGCTCGAACGCGCCAAAGAGGCGGCCGGCGCCCTGGTTCGCTCGGCACATGAAGGTAGCGAATATTTTTATTTCGCTTTCGACGATCAGGTGAGGCTTCAGTCCGATTTCACAACCGACCGCGAGCGCGTCCAATCTGCAATCCAGAGAACGGACCTCGGCGAGGGAACAAGTCTTTACGACGCGATCATCGAGGGACTGGCTTTGTGCAGCCGGGCACAACTGCCTCGCCAGGCACTGGTCATCATCTCCGACGGCGCGGACCAGCATAGCCGCCACGAATTGCAGGAGACCATGCGCATTGTTCGCGAATCGAAAATGCAGATATACACGATCGGATATTTTGCTCCCGAAGAGGATAAGCTGTTCCGCAGTTCCAGGCGTAAAGTGCCGTTGGCCGGCGGCCGCTTGATCGATAATCCGCGCCAGGTCCTCGAGAAGATCGCTCGTGAGTCCGGTGCGGAATCCTTCTTTCCTCGATCCGATGCCGAACTTTCAAAGGCTGTCGAGGAAATTACGAACGATCTTCGCACGCAATACACTTTAGCGTTCTATCCACAATCGGTGGATCGCGACAGCAATTACCACCAACTGAAAGTCATGGTCCGCGGGGATTACAAGGTCCGCGCCCGGCCAGGCTACGGCACTCCGGAGTTGCAACCGGCCGTAGTGCGAAGAGCAAACTCACGCTCGTTTGAATCAAAGGTGGAGCGACGCAATGGACGGGTGTTTTATCGAGACGATTTCGGCGATACCAATTCAGGCTGGCCTGACCGTGTGACGGCAAAATACTCGCGGGAGGGATATCGTCTCAGCGGCGAGAATGTTGTGGCCGTAAATGGGCCGGTTTTTCGGAATTTCCGCGCCAGCGTTGCTATAACAACTGAGGGTGGCGGTGGACTCGTATTTCGACAAAGCGACGCCGGATATTATGCGGTCGCGGTGTTTCCTGAAGTGGCAACCGTTAGCCGCATCGAAGCGATCAAGACGACGGAGATCGCTCGATGGGTTTTAACAACAGCAGTTAGCGGCCCTCGTAAGATCGAAGTTCGATGTGAAGGAACCGGCTGTACGTTCTATCAACAAGACAGTTTGATCGGCGGGATAACAGACGGCACTCTTTCCGAAGGACGAGTGGGTTTGTATCTCAGTGGAAAAGGAAACGCCCTGTTCAATGATCTGCTAGTGGAGGAGATCCGGTGAGA
>DATFXZ010000575.1:0-13224 GCA_035315305.1 Terriglobia bacterium
GCGGCGAATACGGTCCGCTGACCCGAGCCGTTCCGAACAACAATGGTGTCACGACACTGGAGCGGCTCATGGATATGTTTGGCCGTGAGAACGTCTATGTCGAACTCCAACGCCATTACGACCGTGAAGAAGAGGCCATCAACCAGCAAGCCATTGCGCTTGCCGGACAGCTTCGTCTTCCATTGCTGGCCACGAACGGCGTGCGCTATGCATTACCGCATCAGCGAGAGATCCTGGATGTTTTCACGTGCATTCGAAATCATCGAACTTTGGAAACCACGGGCTGCCTGCTTTCGAAGAATTCGGATCGTGATCTGAAAACACCTGCACAAATGATGCGGCTTTTCCATGATGTGCCTGAGGCGATCGCTAATACGATCGAGCTTTCTCACCGGCTTCAATTCACACTGAAAGACCTCGGTTACGAATTTCCGAAGTACCCCGTCGGTGATGGTGAGACGATGGCGTCGTTCCTTTGCAAGCGTACGGAAGAAGGCGCGCGCAAACGTTTCCGTCCTTACGACGAAAAATCCCGCCGTCAGATTGAACGCGAGCTTCAATTGATCGAAAAACTCGGTCTCGAAGGTTACTTCCTCATCGTTTGGGACATCGTGCAGTTCTGTTTGCAGAACAATATTCTCATTCAGGGCCGGGGCTCCGCGGCGAACAGCGCCGTTTGTTATGCGCTGGAAATTACGGCTGTCGATCCGGTGAAAATGGAATTGCTATTTGAACGATTCCTTTCGGAAGAGCGCGGCGAGTGGCCCGACATCGATCTCGATCTTCCGAGCGGCGACCAGCGCGAGCGCGCCATTCAATACGTCTATCAGCGATATGGCGCGTTGGGCGCGGCCATGACTGCAAACGTCATCACATACCGAGGCCGGTCCGCTGCGCGTGAAGCAGGCAAGGTGCTTGGCTTCGACGCGGCGACATTGGACCGTCTGGCAAGCCTCGTCGGGCATTTCGAATATAAGGACGAGTCCGACACGCTCGAAGCGCAGTTTCGCACGGCTGGTTTCAACATGCGCGACCCGCGCATCCGCAAATTTCTTGAGCTATGTATAAGACTTCAAGATTTGCCACGGCACCTCGGGCAGCATTCCGGCGGCATGGTGATTTGCCAGGGTCAGTTGGATTCCGTGGTTCCACTCGAACCGGCGACGATGCCCGGCCGCAACGTCGTGCAGTGGGACAAGGACGATTGCGCGGACATGGGCATCGTGAAGGTCGACCTGCTGGGGCTTGGCATGATGGCGGTATTGGAAGACTCGTTGAAACTGATTCGCGATCACTATGGTGAAGAAGTCGATCTTGCGCACCTTCCCGAAAACGATGCCGCGTCATATGCCGCGATGCAAAAGGCCGACACCGTAGGCATGTTTCAAATTGAAAGCCGTGCGCAGATGTCGTGTCTTCCGCGAATGCGTCCCGAAAAGTTTTACGACATTGTCGTAGAGGTGGCGATCATCCGGCCTGGTCCCATCGTCGGCAACATGGTCCATCCTTATTTAAAGCGCCGTCAGGGCCGAGAGCCTGTGGAGTATCCGCATTCCGCGCTCGAGCCTGTTCTCGCCCGAACGCTAGGCGTTCCGTTGTTCCAGGAACAATTACTGCGCATGGCCATGATCACTGCCGGATTCAGTGGCGGCGAAGCGGAAGAATTGCGTCGCGCGTTTGGCTTCAAGCGATCCGAACGGCGCATGAAAGAAGTCGAAGTCAAGTTGCGCGAAGGCATGAATAAGAATGGAATCATGGGCGATGTGCAGGACCAGATTATCCATTCGATCACTGCATTCGCTCTTTATGGATTTCCGGAATCGCATGCAGCCAGCTTTGCGCTCATCGCGTACGCGAGTGCGTACCTGAAGTGTCATTACCTTGCGGCGTTCACCGCGGCCATACTCAACAATCAGCCAATGGGTTTCTATAGCCCTGCAACGTTGGTGAAAGACGCTCAGCGCCACGGCTTGAAAGTGAAGCCGATCGACGTTACAAAATCCGATTGGCTGTGCACGCTGGAATTTGAAGGACGCACCCCATTATTGCGGATCGGCATGCGGTATGTAAAAGGCATGCGTGAATCTGTTGCGCATGCTATCGTGGAGGAACGCAAGCGGTCAGTATTCACATCCGTGGATAATCTTGTGCGCCGCGTACCGGAACTGCAAAAGCGCGAATTGATTTTGCTTGCTGAAGTCGGCGCTCTGAATTTTGTGGGGAAGTTTCACCGCCGGGATGCGCTCTGGCAAGTGGAGCGCGCTTGCCGTCGCACTGGTCCGTTGCTCGAAACAATCGAAGAACCGGATATTCGTTCACCGCTTGACCAAATGACCTCGGAAGAGCGCCTCGTCGCCGATTTCCATGGCACCGGCATGACTGTCGGGCCGCATCCTATGACGTACTATCGTGCCGAACTGAACGCGCTAGGTGTTCTCCGCGCCGCGGATCTCGCAACCGTTCGCAATGGAACTTACGTCCGAGTTGCCGGCGCTGTTATTGCTCGCCAACGTCCCGGCACTGCGAAAGGATTTGTTTTCCTCAGCCTCGAAGACGAAAGCGGCATCTCCAATGCGATCATCACGCCCAACTTATTTGGTCAAAACCGTTTCACCGTGGTCGGAGGGAGATTCCTGCTGGTCGAAGGACGGCTCCAAAATATCGACAACGTGATCTCGGTAAAAGCCTCGCGCGTGGAGATCCTTCCTGTCAGCGAAGCTGCCGTGACCTCTCATGACTTTCACTAGCACGCACGCATCCCACAAGGCGGCACATCGATACCACATCGACTCTTGTAGCGGGCTTTGTGTGTAATGTAGAACCACGTAAGTTTTCCCGAACACTGGGGGACGCCTCCTTCCCTCAGGTCGATCATTGCAATGCTGACTCTCGCCAACTTCTACAGCACACACGTAAATGTCCATTAATGATCGTTTGGCAGGGTCATTGCCCGCAGATTCGCGTCGGTACTTCAGAATGAAAAGGAGAAGATGATGACCAATTTGGCGAAATGGGCTGGTATTTGTGCCGTCATCGTTTTGATGTTGGCATCGACGAATGGAATGCTCCTCGCGCAAGACGCCAAAATCTTTGAAGGAAGTTTGATCGGCGTTGATGCGAACGCCAGAATTCTCACCCTGAAAGCGGGTGACAAAGAAATGCAGTTCACATACAACGATCAGACGGAATTAGTGGGACCTCAAAAAGACGGACAGCCGGTGACAGTGAGACAGGGCTCAAAACTCAAGATATATTACATGGAAGGCGACAAGGCCAATGTCGCAACAAAGATCGAAATAACGGAACTGTAGGAGACATTTTCAGCGTAGCAGCAGAACCTCGTCGATGGCTCGCCGTCACATAGGGACCCCTTGGCGAGGTTCATCCGTTTACGCCGACGAATAGCCGGCATACCCCTGGGAAATCAACTGCGAAGAAAGCCGATGATTCTGAAAAACGTTTGATACACAGCCATGTCCTCATCGTAAACTTCCCCGCCGATGAGGCACCTTCTCCTGGTAATCGTCTTGATCACCGCAAATGTAGGCTCCGGTCTGGCCGAGCGCAAACACGCCGCAATGAAAGGCGTTGCGGTCGCTTTCTTTGATGAAGAACGATTGCGGACGGGCAGCGGCCCAGCGGCACTCAGCAGTTTTGAGTACTTCTACGAGCTGATCGAAGACATCGTAAAGCGCGATTTTCCGGGCGTCGAATTAAGGATCCTGGGCCGTGGCGAATTACTGCCTCTGCCGGATGGCACGCGCCTTAATGTTCAGACAATCCAACCCGAACTCGGGTTTGTATTGTCCTCGCCACGTAAGAAGCGACTCGTCTTGAGCGGCATTCGATCGGACATCGATTTCGCCTGTGCTGCCTCCACCTTTTTCGAACGCCACTCGACGGCTTGTCCCAAATAGCCATACCGAACAAATTTTGAAATGGGACGATGGGGAAAAGGGGTCGGACCCTTCTCGCGGAGCGTGAGTGCACTCTCAAAGATGACTCCCGTTCCGCGGGAGGGGTCTGACCCCTTTTCCCCATCGTCCCCTTTTCTAAATTTGTCCTATCCGAGCGTCCCTTCGTCCGCTGAAGGACCGTACACGGATGGGACCGGGATGTTGTTCAGCCGTAGGTAAACACCGAGTTGGGCGCGGTGATGAATGATGTGGTTCAAGCAGAAGCTGCGCAGCACTGCGAATCGTGGCATCGTCATCAGCGTTTGGCCGCCACTCAAGAGAGACCAATTTTTCATGAGATGCTCGTCGCTCGCCTGCGAAATAGCACGCCGACTCTGTTCTCGGTTTTTATCAAATATTTCAAGGACCTGTTTCCTGGAGGTAGCGATTGTGGGTTGAAACGGCGGCTGTCCCGGAGGCCTGAAGTCGAGAAATTCCTGTTCTATTGTTGGAACCGCCCAACCTGCCAGTTCGGCAACATGGCCGGCGAGTCTGTCCAACTGCATTGATTTCTCATGTGGCTTCCACGAGAGTTTGTCCTCTGGGATCCGCTCTAAGGTTTTTCTCGCTGTGTCCATCTCATGGTCGAATTCGGACAGGAATAGTTCGCTGAGTTTCATTGTGTTTCTCCATTTATGGTTTGGCGCTTTAGTTTACTCCGTCAACAACCGCTGAAGCTGTAGCAGGAATCGAAGTTCTATTTCTTTCGCGGTCATCCTCGTGTCATCTTGAGCCCGTTGATCGCGCCCACCGCCGTGTAACAATCGAACGTCTTCGTTAAAGAACGGCTTCGGACCAGAGGCGACTTCGATTTGTTGTCTCAGCGTTTCTTGCCAGGCGGGAATCCGCGCCAGCAGATCCGCCAGGTTAGCGGGCTTGCGGGCTTCAACGAGGTGCAGCAATGTGATCGTATCGTCGAGAGTGTAGCTGCCACGATCGACGCTGGCTGTAAGGTACAGCACGAATATATCGCGAGCACTTTCGCTATCCCAGATCGCCTGGCGGGCAATGGCTTTGAGCATGGGACCGCCGGACCGGGAAGGAATTCGATCCAGAAGATTGAGGAGCGATTCGGAAATCGTCGCATCAAGACGAAGACGATGGACGTAGCGCTCGATCGTCACCTCCCGCAAACCAACCGAATGCTGGAGGCCATCGGCCGTGACAAGCCGCGCCCGAGTCGGCCGGGCAGCGAGCTGTTGAACTAGTGCCGGCCATTCGTCTCGCGGGACGCATTCAGTGCCCAGTAAATCGGCGAACACTGCCTGGTCGGAAAGTTTTGGGGTAAAGACAGGTGAAAGAATCAGGTCGATTTCATCGTCTTCCAGCTTGGGCATCTCGCGGGCGAGAAAAGCACCGATCGCGTCATCATCAATGCCGTAATGCCCACTGATGTAGTTCATTACTCGAGCGGACAGCTCGCGCGGCCGTTCCAGGTCGGCCGCGATCGTTTCAATTAACTGAGACACGGACCTGCCTGTTACCGAAATGCAATTCGGTTCGTGGCGTGACGGTTCTGATCTATGCGAGGAGGGTTTTTCCGCTTGATGCTGTCACTCACATACGCGGCAATGAGCCAGATCGCGCAAACGGAAATGGCAATGATCGAAAACCAACTGCCGTAAATCCCCGTTGGAGACAACGGCTCTGTTGCCTCGTGCAAAACTGCACTGTTGGGAAGCACGCCGGCTTCAGAGAATTCGTGGAAAGAATAAATCCCAATCTGGACCATGAACAGCAGGAGGAAGATCGAGGTTACTTGGAAGAATCGCTTCACATTGATCAAATGGCCTAAGTGAACCCAGGCCCATGAGATCGCTGTCGCGCCGATTACACCGAGAACTATGCCGGTAATGAGGTTGGCGTCCTGAATCTGAAAAAGCATGAGGACCGTTTCCATACCTTCCTTAGTGATCATCACCAGCGTGAAGAGAAAAACGCCGGCCAACGCCCAACCCTTCGATGAACGCGCGGAGATCTGACTCAGCCTGCCCTCCATGTCGCGTTTCATATGCGCGCCCGCTTTCCACATGTGAATGACCAGCGACCCAACCAAAACGATAGTGACAACGCCGAACACGCCTTCCCATAGCGCTTCATTGACGCCCTTCGACAGCATGTACCCCAAACCGGCACTTGCGATCAGCGATGCACCAATTCCCCAGTACATCGCGGGTATGAGTTCATGCCGGCCAATGCGGCGCAGGTAGGCCAGGATGATTCCAACAATGAGAAAGGATTCGAAACCCTCGCGGAATACGACAATGAATGCCTGTAGCATGGTGCTTACAGACTAGTTGAAAACGATTATCATTTTCAACATTTAATTTCACGGAATTGGGGAAGCCACGGATGGCGCAACTCACGCGGATGTCCGTGTAATCCGCACCATCTGCTGCTAATTGGACTTAGAGCGGATTGTCCGGCATCGCGATCGCCCGCCACATATGGGCGACGGGGCTGTTGTCGTTCCCGAGACCTTCTTTCGGGTTCTTGAAATGCCGGCCGACGATGTCAATGAATGGATCGATCGTCACGACGACGCCGGGCTCGAAAGCATACAAATCATTCACCGTCACTAATCGCGGTTCCATGTACCACTTGTGATTCCGGAGCATCTTGTAATCAGCCTGGATGTGCGGCGAAGGTACGTAATCTTCACCGAACAGGTTCCTGTAAAGATCCGGGTACTCGTAGCCGGCTTCCTTGTCTTCATAAAACCGCAGCGCCTGATGATATCGGATGGCGAAAGAAACTTTCTCTGGAACGTAAGGAGTGTAAAGCTGAGATCCCCAATAACCGTGATCGGTTTTGATCAGCGCATGCACGGTGTCGTGCAGTAGACAGGCCAGGATGATTTCTTCGCTCATGCCCGTCTTCATAGCGCGATTCGCGCTCTGAAGGACGTGGTTCGAAGTTTGCTCCATCCGCAGCTTAAAGAAATCCAAAAATGTCGGATTCGCAGGCATGGCTGCAAGCTTCTTGACCTTACCGTTGGGCTGAGTGTTCAAGAACAAGTTGCCGACGCCTCGGCGAAAGCTTCGAGTTTCGATCTGGGCCTCGATCTCCGCGGCTTTCGGAAACTTTTTGGTCTGGTTCGCGGCTGTTGGGTTGTTCAACTGCTGAACCATGTACGATTCAAGCGCTTCCGCCTTTGCCTCGGACCCCATCATCTTTACGGCCGCTGCGCCGCCAAGGCTCGCAATGAAGTGACGTCTGCCGATCTGGATCATAAAACCCTCCCCGAGGTTTCACGCTGCCGCACAGTCTACTGGAAAAACTCTCCCCCTTTCATCACTTTAAAAATCTTTCTGGTGTTCTTAATATCGGCCAACGGGTCGGCATCGAGAATGATCAGATCGGCGTACTTCCCTTTCTCGAGGGTACCGACTTCCGACTGCCGGCCCATGACTGCTGCGGCATTTTTAGTCGCAGACACGATGATGTCCATAGGCCGGACTCCGGCAGCCGCCATCAATTCCAACTCCCGATGTAGTGAGGGACCGTGAAGTGTTCCGATGTTACCGGCGTCGGTTCCCGCGACTACGCGCACACCGGCGGACTCCAGTAGCATCAGATTGTCATAAGCAATGGGCCGTTTCGGTGCCGGAGGAATTCGCGGAATGCCGCCTGGAATTTCACTTTGTGGAATCTTAGCCAGATCGGACCAGGTGGCAACCACCTCAGCGTCGCCGTTCTTTTGTTCGATATCATTCAGCGCTACTTGCTGGTTGAAGACCATGCGATAGCCGTCTTCCACCCACAGCGTGGTGATGTAAAGGATGTCGCGGCTTTTCACCAGGTTGATAAATTCGTTATCAACGAGGCGATCCGTCACGCTGTGCACGAGCACATCGGCGCCGGCGCGAAGTGCGGCCTTTGCCGTTTCAAGTTCCGTCGCGTGAACGGCAACGCGGACACGGCGAGTCTTGCTCTCCTCGATTGCGGCGGACATGATCTCAACTTGCTGATCTAGGTTGTCCCCCGGCCGTCGTATCCACCAAAGTTTGATAAGGTCCGGCTGCCGGTCCAGTTGTCGGCGCACCAGGTCACGCGCTTCAGCTGGAGAGTTTGGTTTGACGATGTCAGGATCATCCGTTGGCGTGGTGGGCGGAAGGAATGTGGAAATCAAGGGACCTGCCACCGCCACACGTGGCGCTCTTTTTGTACGCAAAGCGATCTCCCGGACATCAAAATTCCACATGGGTCCGCCGCAGTCCACAACTCCGGTCACTCCGGAGGCGAGATATTTCTCAAACGTGTTGGGCAGGCGCTCTTTGATCCACTCCATCTCTTTCGCGTATGGGCGGCGAGATCGTAGATCGATCTCATCCGGTCGAGTGTAGAGGCCGCCGGATTGTGAAAAGTGAACATGAGCGTCGTTGAGCCCCGGAAGCACCCACTTCCCTCTTGCGTCGACGACTTGCGCATTGTTCGGCACACGGACCTCATTGCGCGGTCCGATGTCGCGAATGCGTCCGGCATCGATGACGATGGATCCGTTGCGGATGGACGGACTTCCGGTTCCGGTAATCACCGTCGCACCCTGAATAACGATGATTCCTGTTTGCTGTTGTTGCGCGGCAACGATGGAAGCTAGTAAGACACAGAGCAGAACGCCGCTAATCTTCGAGATACTCATGTTTGCCTTCCTCGAGAAGGATTTGAATCCCCTTTTGGGCCATAAACGGAAACATCACAAGCGCGCCGAGCGGATCACCCCAGCGCAGATTCATTCCATAACTCATCAGTAGCGCGATCAGAAGCACCATCGAGAGATATGAATTCCCGAAAGTGAAGATTGCCGCGGACCTCAGCGCCTGGCTGCGGAGTTCCACGGCCAGCACCTTCATGTACGAGCCAACGATTGGAATAACAAGCATCGAAACTGCAGCTACTACGATGCCAAGCACACTCGGCTGTGGTCGTGCGCCAGTCCACAACATCGAAGCCCCAAGATAGAAGGCGCCAGCGGCTGCCACAATGTATCCATAAGCGACGGACCTGTGACGCCATTCTTTCTGGATACGGGCAGCGAGAACGAGAGCAGCAACGGCGCTTACAACAGCGTCAAGGCCGAAAGCCATCAGCGCAGCGGAACGCGTACTCATCCAGAGGAACAGTGCAGCAAGGAATTGCAGAGTATGGAACGTCGCTGCAAACAGCGCGAGATAGAAGAAATGGCGAATCCAAGTCTCGCGCTCGTCCGTCATGGCTAGAGAGTGTAACCCACGGGGAAGGATTCGCCTTAGTCCCCTCCTCGTGAGGAGGAGTGTCTGCGGCGTCAAGAAAATTTCGGCGAAGCTCACCTTAGCGCCGCAGACAGGGTGGTCGGTCATACCGAAACGTGACTTGTGAGCGACCACCCCGGCCGCTGTCGCGGCCACCCCTCCTCACGAGGAGGGGAATATGGTAGCCCACAGATTTGACCGTGACTCAATACGCTCTGGCGAAGATGACGCGCTGCGCAGAGCGGCCGCCACATTTGATGCAGTTGCCTTCTTCGGGGCGGGAATCACGTGGAATGTTTCGAATGGTCGCTTTCGTTTCGTCTTTAATGCGCTCTTCACATTCGCCGGAACCGCACCAGTGCGACCAGATGAAACCGCCCTCTCCGTCGAGGATTTCATTAAACTTCGCATAATCATCCACGCAATACGTGTGTTTCTCGCGAAAGTCCAGCGCACTTTGGTAAAGCGACTTCTGAATCGTGTCCAACATATCCAGCACAGTCCGTTCAAGTCCATCCTGTGACGCGGGTGTCTTCTCGCGGTTATCGCGCCGAGCGAGCACGACCTGGTTTCGGTCCAGATCTTTCGGGCCAACCTCGATGCGGAGCGGCACGCCGCGCTTTTCCCATTCATTGAATTTCCACCCTGGGCTGTACTGTTCGCGGTCATCGATCTTGAATCCGATGCCAACCCTCTTAAAGTCCGCCGCGAACTTGTCTACGGCCAGCATGACACGCTCACGCTCTTCCGGCTTGCGGGAAATCGGCACCATCACGACCTGATTGGTCGCCAGCTTTGGTGGAATAACGATTCCATTGTCGTCGCCATGCGTCATGATCATCGCGCCGATCATGCGAGTGGTGAGCCCCCAGCTCGTCGCGTACACGTACTCGCGTGTTCCCTTCTCGGTCTGAAACGTGACATCGAATGCCTTCGCGAAATTCTGTGCCAGATGATGTGACGTGCCTGCCTGCAGGGCCTTCCCATCGCCCATCAGCGCTTCAATGGAATACGTATGGTGAGCTCCAGCAAACTTTTCTTTTTCCGTCTTCCGGCCTTCGATCACCGGCACGCCGATATATTCCTCCGCGAATCGGCGGTAAACGCCAAGCATGCGCTGCGCCTCTTCCTCCGCGTCCTCATAAGTTGCATGGGCCGTGTGGCCCTCTTGCCAGAGGAATTCTGTAGTGCGCAGAAACAACCTCGTACGCATTTCCCACCGGATGACGTTGCACCATTGATTGATCAACAGCGGCAGGTCCCGATACGACTGAATCCAATTTCGAAACGAGTGCCAAATGATGGTCTCCGAGGTCGGCCGAATGACCAGCGGCTCTTCGAGCTTCGTACCACCACCATGCGTGACAACTGCGACTTCAGGCGCAAAACCCTCGACGTGTTCCGCTTCTTTCTGAAGAAAACTTTCTGGAATGAGGAGAGGAAAATATGCGTTCTGATGCCCGGTTTCCTTGAACATGCCATCAAGGGCCTGCTGCATTTTTTCCCAGATCGCGTAGCCGTTCGGTCGAATGATCATGCAGCCTTTGACGGGCGCGTAGTCTGCCAATTCTGCTGCGGCAATCACATCGGTATACCATCTCGAATAGTCTTCACTGCGCTTGGTGATCTTTGCTTCGGCCATAATCTGGCAATCATAGCACCTTGCGTATAATGGTTTTTTGAGGCGTTGCAATGGCAAAAGATATCGGCGGGCGGCTGTTCACAACGGTTTCAGGCGTTCCTATCGAGAGACTGTACACACCGGAAGACGTCCGTAACCTCGATTACGATAAGGATCTTGGCGACCCTGCCAAACCCCCGTATACACGCGGCATCTATCCAACCATGTACCGGGGACGCCTATGGACGATGCGTCAATTCAGCGGCTTCGGCTCCGCCGCAGATACCAACGAACGCTTCCACTACCTTCTGAAACATGGTCAGACCGGCCTGTCTGTTGCCTTCCATCTTCCAACTTTGATGGGATACGACTCGGATCATCCGATGTCGGTGGGCGAGGTCGGTAAATGCGGCGTAGCCATCGATTCGCTCGCCGACATGGAAACTCTCTTCGAAGGCATTCCGCTCGATCAGATCAGCACTTCGATGACGACGAATGCACCGGCCACGATCCTTTGGTCGATGTACCTCGTCGTTGCTGAAAAGCAGGGCGTCGACTGGAAGAAACTGCGCGGTACGATTCAAAACGACATTCTAAAAGAATACATCGCGCAGAAGACCTACATCTTTCCGCCGACACCATCCATGAAGCTGATCGTCGACACGTTCGAGTTCGGAACCGAACATGTGCCGCAATGGAATACCATCTCCATCAGCGGTTACCACATTCGCGAAGCCGGATCGACTGCGCTGCAGGAACTGGCCTTCACTCTCTACGACGGTATCGAATACATCGAATGGGCGCGACGCCACGGACTCAACATAGATGAATTCGCGCCGCGTCTCTCTTTCTTCTTTAATGCGCATAACGATTTGTTCGAGGAAGTAGCAAAATACAGAGCCGCCCGAAAAGTCTGGTATAAGGTGATGACTGAACGGTTCCACTGCAAGAACCCGAAATCAGCCATTCTTCGGTTTCACACCCAGACCGCGGGATGCGCGTTGACGGCCCAGCAACCGTACAACAACATTGTCCGCGTTGCGATCCAGGCGCTCGCTGCCGTGCTTGGAGGCACCCAATCGCTTCACGCTAATTCACTCGATGAAACTCTGGCGCTGCCTACCGAACATGCAGCAAGGATCGCGCTGCGGACGCAGCAGATTCTTGCTTATGAAACGGGCATCGCCAACACGGTAGATCCACTTGCCGGATCTTATTTCGTCGAGCGCCTGACGCTCGACATGGAGCAAGGCTGCTGGGATTATTTCGAGCGTCTCGATGCCATGGGTGGAATGGTCGCAGCCATCGAAAAAGGATTTCCGCAGCGAGAGATCCAAGACGCGGCTTACGAGTATCAAAGAGCGATCGAGAGAAAGGAGAAGATTATTATCGGCGTCAACGATTTCGTTGTGGAGAACGAGCCGCCAATCGACATCCTCCTGATCGATGAATCTGTTGGCGAGCAGCAGATCAATCGATTGCGGAGACTGCGTGAAACTCGGGACAATGGCCGCGTCCGCGATACGCTGAGCTCACTACGCAACGCCGCGGCAGGAAACCAAGCCAATATGATGCCGTTTATTCTGGAGTGTGTACGTGCTTACGCCACACTCGGTGAAATCTGCGATGAGCTTCGCGGCGTCTATGGCGTCTACGAAGAACCAACTTTCTGATGAACGATAAGATCCGCGTCATCGTAGCGAAACCCGGTCTGGACGGACACGATCGTGGCGCTAAAGTCATTGCACGCGCTTTCCGCGATGCGGGCTTTGAGGTGATCTATACCGGCCTCCGCCAGACTCCCGAACAAGTTGTGAATGCCGCTTTGCAGGAAGACGCGGATGTTATCGGCCTCTCGGTTTTATCCGGAGCCCACATGACGCTTTGTCCCCGGATCATGGAATTGATGAAGAAGGAAGGTCTCGATGACGTGTTGGTCTTAGTAGGCGGCATTATTCCGGATCAGGACATCCCGGCACTGAAAGAGTCCGGGATCGCTGAAGTTTTTCAGCCGGGCGCATCGACGGAAGAAATTATTGGGTATGTTCGTAACCATGTGCGCAAGAAGTGACATCCCTCTCGCAGGAAAGATGATTCTAGAGGAACAGGTCGCCGAACTCCGCTCCAAGCTCGAGCTCGTTAAGAAAGGCGGCGGCGAAGCTGCGGTCAAACGCCACAAGGAACGCGGCAAGATGTTCGTACGCGAACGCATCGAAGCGGTGCTGGATCCAAATACGCCTTTCCTCGAATTCAGCGCGCTCGCCGCGAACGGCATGTATGACGATGAGGCGCCATGTGCCGGCCTTGTCACCGGCATAGGAATGATTCAGGGTCACCAGACGGTGATCGTTGCGAACGATGCCACTGTTAAGGGAGGCACTTACTTCCCTATCACGGTCAAAAAGCACCTTCGGGC
>DATFXZ010000576.1:0-19135 GCA_035315305.1 Terriglobia bacterium
TACGGAAGCAGGGCCATAGGGCAGTCCCTTCGGTACTTAGGGCTGAGGAGCTTGCTTCTTCAAGCCATTCTGGCTAAAGTGCCGGGCTTCATCAACTCAATGAAACGACACATACTGATTTACGGCCTTCTCGGCGGAATACTGATCACGCTCCTCAAGTTGATGGAATATCGCTTTCTCGTAATCGAGCGCTCCGTGGAGATCTACGGTGGATTAGTCGCGGCGCTTTTTGCCGCACTTGGTATTTGGCTCGGGCTACGGTTAACAAACCCTAAGCAGAAGGTTATTGTGCGTGAGATACCAGTCGCGGTCGGTGATTTGTTCGTTTTGAATGAAGCGAAATTGAATGAACTCGGCATCACACGGCGGGAACTGGAGATACTCGAATGGATTGCGAAAGGCCTGAGCAACCGCGAAATTGCCGAAAAACTCTTTGTCAGCGAGAACACTGTGAAGACGCACTCTAGCCGAGTTTTCGAGAAGTTAAGTGCGAAGCGCCGGACACAGGCAGTTCAAATCGGTAAGGAATTGGGCCTGTTACCTTAGAAGCGCCACCCAAAAGAATGATTTCGACCGCAACTTCTGAAAAATCACCCGAAAGTATGACGACAACTTCTGTCCGAATCGTTATGTTTCGCGCCGAAACTCAAATCTGAGAACAGGAGAGACGTAATGAAGAAAATCGTGCTGACTTTTGGGCTGATCTCCGGGGCCATCCTATCGCTGATGATGGTTGTCACCATGCCGTTCGTGGACAAGATCGGTTTCGACAAAGCCGAGATCCTTGGCTATACCACAATGGTCCTATCGTTTCTGATGGTTTACGCAGGTATTCGTTCCTATCGAGACAACGTCGGGGGAGGATCAATCACGTTTGCGCGTGCTGTCGGAGTCGGCCTGCTGATAACGCTCATTTCGTGCATTTGCTACGTCGTGACGTGGGAAATTCTGTACTTCAACCTACCCTCGATGCACCAGTTCATGGACAAGTACGCAGCATACATGAGCGAGCAGGCTAGAGCTTCCGGCGCTAGCCAGGAAGCGATTGAGGTGCAGCGTCGCGAGATCGGAAAATACAAGGAGCTCTACGAGAATCCCTTGTTCAACGTCGCTATGACATTTAGCGAACCGTTTCCCGTTGGGCTAGTCATTACCGTCATCTCTGCAGCGATCCTAAAGAAAAAGAATCCTGATTCACTTCCCCAGACGCAAATGTCTGGAAGCGACTAATCCGATTGTGATGGTATCTTTTTTGAACGCTTTTTGCGAGCGACTTCATCCAAACGGCGCTGGATCTCGGCTTCTTCGCCGGTTTCCTGTGCGTGGTAATATTTGCGGCCTTTGAGCGACTCCGGCAGACAATCCATATCCGCTACTTTGCCTTCAAGGTCGTGCGCATATTGGTACCCTTTACCATACCCGAGTTGCTTCATCAGGCCCGTCGGCGCGTTGCGGATATGCAGCGGGACCGGATCGTTACGAGTGTTTTCAACATCGGAGACTACCGCGTCATAGGCTGTGTAGACCGAGTTCGACTTCGGGGCGGCGGCAAGGTAAATGACGCACTGCGCGAGCGCAAGTTTTCCTTCGGGAAGGCCGATAAAATTGAAAGCGTCTTTCGCGTCGAGAGCAATACGCAAAGCGCGCGGGTCTGCCAGGCCGATGTCTTCTGATGCGAAGCGGACCAAACGCCGCGCAATGTAAAGAGGATCTTCGCCGGCTTCGAGCATTCGCGCAAGCCAGTATAGAGAAGCATCCACGTCCGAATTACGGAGGGACTTATGCAGGGCGGAGATGATGTTGTAGTGTTCCTCGCCCGTCTTGTCATACAGAAGCGTCTTTTGCGACGCCTGCTCGATTGTGCTCTTCGTGATTTGCTGCCCAGGCGGCGTTCCTTGAACTGCCAGATCGAGTATGTTGAGGGCGGTTCGCGCATCGCCATTCGCGAGCATTGCGATCAGGCGAATCGAGTCTTGATCGACATTAAAATTCTCTCGCGCCACGGCGCGACGCACTACTGTCGCCACATCTTCATCCGATAATGCCTTGAGCACGAAGACACGCGTTCGAGAGAGGAGTGCCGAAATCACTTCAAATGAAGGGTTCTCGGTGGTTGCGCCGATCAAAACGATGTTCCCGCGCTCGACGTGGGGTAGAAAGGCATCCTGCTGCGCTTTGTTGAATCGGTGAATTTCATCAACGAAGACAATTGTGCGGCGGCCCGTGCGGCGTGCTCTTTCGGCGGCCGCCATGATTTCCTTAATTTCTTTGATGCCCGACAAGACAGCACTGAACGGGACGAACGTTGATTTCGTCATCTTTGCGATGATCCGGGCCAGGGTCGTTTTCCCGACGCCGGGTGGTCCCCATAAGATCATCGAAGGAACCTGATCTCGTTCAATCGCGGTTCGCAGCGGCTTTCCAGGGTCGAGCAGGTGCCCCTGCCCGAGCACCTCGTCCAGGGTCTGCGGCCGCAGTCGGTCCGCAAGCGGAGCATCCGGCGGCGGGCTGTTGGGTTGTTCTTCTTCGAAAAGGGATCCGCTCATATCAATGCCTCTGCTTTGAGGCTTCGTACAAAATAACCGCCGTGGCAATCGCCGAGTTCAATGATTCGACTGCCGGACTGTGTGGAATACGCAGTACCGTATCACAATAGCCTAGCTCTTCGGCGTTCAACCCACTTCCTTCATTTCCAATGAGCACGGCGGTCGGGGCGCGCCAGTCCCATTTTTCGATGCTCGATTCAGACACCGGCGATGTGCCGACCAAACGAATGTTTTTAGCCTTAAGCAGGCCCGCAAATTCCCGAGCATCAATTCCTCCGGCGTACGGCAACCGAAACAGGCTACCGGCGCTCGCGCGCACGACCTTGCTGTTATAAAAGCTGACAGTTCCGTGGATCGCAACACATCCCGTTGCCTCGAACCCTTCGCTGATGCGCAGAATCGTGCCGACATTTCCAGGATCTTGAAGCCGGCCGAGAACAACCACCAGAGCAGGCGATGCGCTTAACAGCTCCAACAAATTGAACCGCGGTGGCCGAACCATCGCAATGACGCCTTGAGAATGTTCTGTCCCCTGGATCGTTTTGAAAATTTCCGGTGGAACTTCATGAATGTGGTTCGATACCACACTAAGCAACTCAGTCCCGGTGCGAACGAATACTTCCGCAACGTCAATCCGGCTCCGGAGCGCTTCTTCAAGAAGAATCGGTCCCTCAATCGGTAATAAGCCATCCGGCGTGAGGGTACCCTGCCGAAGTGCCTTTCTTAACTGAACTAATTTTCGACTGTGCTTGCCAATCTGCATTCGGGTGGATGCATCGTTCGAGGAGCGATTGGTGCGGTTGAACGAGGTCCCATATTGACCGGCATTGTACTACAGCACCCCGTAGTACAATCCGCCCGTGAAGGTGTTTCGCACCGAAGACGCACAAGATGCATATGGCGAGATTGTGTCGCTCCTGCGGGCTGGGGGCGTCATTGCTTTTCCAACCGACACTGCTTATGGCCTTGCCGCCGATCCTTTTAGCGAAACCGCGGTCGACCGCATTTTTAGAATAAAAGGCCGGCCGGACACAAAACCCATCCTTTTGCTAGTGGACTCCGTGCGGATGGCCGAGTCCGTCATTCATCCATCCGACGTTTTCTACCGTGTTGTCGAGGCGTTTTGGCCTGGGTCTCTGACGATCATCATGCACGCCGTGGCATCACTGCCGGCGAATGTCTCAGCAGGAACAAATACCGTCGGTGTTCGGTGGCCGATTGCAGCGTTTGCGACGGGTCTGGTGTCGCGCTTGGGCAGCCCCGTTACCGCGACCAGCGCGAACCGAAGCGGAATGCCCTCGCCCGTCACTGCGGAGGAGGTACAGAGTCAGCTGGGCGACTCGATTGATGCTCTCGTGGATGGTGGCGTGCTTCCATCCTCCGGAGGCTCAACGTTGCTCGACCTGACAGCGGACCTGCCGGTGCTTCTGCGAGAAGGGCCCGTGCCGTTCGAGGCTCTGGTGGAATTTTTTGAAGGAAGAATTAGAAGGCGGGTCGCGTGATCGGGAAAGTGATGAAATGGGCAACGGTTCTTGGAGTCATCGCTCTGATCATCATCTCGATGTACTTCATTTACCTGTACCGTCAAATCCGTGATTTCGCGGCTCGGGACGAAGTACGACCCGCGGATGCCATCGTTGTCCTCGGCGCAGCTCAATATAATGGCCGGCCATCTCCCGTGCTCAAAGCGCGACTCGATCACGCGCTGGAGTTGTACAACACAGGTGTGGCCAGGGCGATCATCACGACCGGCAGTTACGGACCCGATCCCAATTTTTCGGAAGCAGAAGTCGGAAGAAAGTATCTGGTCCAGCATGGTGTGCGCGTCGACGACATTGTCACCGAACAGGGAAGCGGAACTACTTATGACAGTATCCGTGCTGTCTCCGGCGTACTGAAGGCGAAGAGTTGGACTACGGCTCTCGTCGTCAGTGATGGCTTCCATCTTTTCCGCGCGAAAAAAATGTTCGTCGATAACGGCATTAATGCTTACACCTCACCTGCGCCGGACAGCCCCATTGAAACCGAGGCATCGCGGCGGTTTTGGCACAGCCTTCGTGAGGTTGTTCTTTTCTCGGCATATCGCTGGATCAATTTGTGAGGAGTAGGTTAGTCGCCTGAAGCGATTCGAATGTTTGTCAGGAAATCGAAATCGCCTGCAGGGTACAGCTGAATTCCTTCAATACGCTTGTTAGAGACGCATACATTGTCCCAATAAAAGAGACTGATGTAGGGAACTTCTTCTGCGAGAATGCGTTGGACCTCGTGATAAGCCTGTTTTCGCTTCTCGGTATCTACCTCGCGGCGGGCAAATTCAACCAGTTCATCGATACGTTTGTTCGCATAATGGCCACGGTTTGCGCCATTAGGCGGGACCGCTTTGGAATGAAAAACGTAGTTGAACATGTCTGGATCGTTGTTCGCGCCGATCCACCGAAGGGAGTAGGCCTGAAAGTCTCCTTTCATCACATCGGCGAAAAACGTCGCGAATTCGTTGCCTTGAATTTGCATGGTGACGCCGATTTCGCGGAGTTGTTGTTGAAAGATGGCCGCCATTTGCACTACCGTCGCGTTCTCACTATTGACACGATAGGTGAATGAGAGGTGCTCCTGGCCGGCTTCGCGCAACAGTTGCCGCGCCTGTTCCGGGTCGTAAGGATACGTTTTCACGTCACCTGTATATGCCCAGTTGTTCGGCGGCAGTATACCTAGCGCGGGACGCGCTTGATTTCGCCAAAGATACTTGATGACAGCTTCTCGATCGATACCGTAAGCGAAAGCCTGCCGCACGCGAACGTCGCGAAAGACGGGGTCAGTCATATTGAAGGCGATGTATTGGTAATTCGTACCAGGGCTCTGCGTCACCTTCAGGCGATCATCGCGTTTCAGCACCTCAACCATATCGGGCGCCAGGGCATTCAATTCCAAATCCACACTGCCCTTCCTCAACTCCAGGGCAACCACTACTTCTTCAGGGATGACTTTGAACCGCAATACTGCGACGCCGGCCCTCTTTCCGAAATAGGCGTCGTTACGTTTCAGAACGACTTCTTGATCTTGGATGTGGTGAACGAATTCGAATGGACCGGAACCAATTGGATGTCGATTGAAGTCGGAAGGTGAGCCATCCGGGATGATTCCGATGACTCCATTAGCCAGGTTCCATAAAAAGGGGGCGAATGGCTCCTTCAGCTTGAAAACGACCGTCTGTGGATCCGGGGTATCGATTTCTTTAATCAGGTTGTAAGGGTGGCCAGATTTAAGCGTACGCACTGCGCCGTCGAGGATGCTGCGGAACGTGAACCGCACGTCTTTCGAAGTCAGAGGCCGCCCGTCATGAAACCGGACATCATCACGCAGATGAAAAACGTAGGTCGTTGGATCCGGCATATCCCAGCGCAAGGCTAGATCCGGCACCAGTTCAGAATTTTCGTTCTTTTTGACGAGCGAATTGAAGATCAGAGAATCCAGTCGCTGCGATGCAGCGTTCTGTCCGATGCGGGGGTCGAGATTGTCTGGTGTTTGATCCAGGGCCATAGTCACGACGCCCGGATCGGCCGACGTCTGTGTCGTGCACGCGGAGGCGAGCAAAACAATCAGGAGCACGGCCAAAATCGCCGCTTTGCCTCCGCTATTTTTAAGAGCCCAGCTCATCCTGGGATTATACAGTCACGGCGCGCTGTCCAACTTCGATGACGGATTTGCGAAGCTTTTCGATCTGGCGCGTAATGCGCGTTTTCAAGTGCGAGCGATAGCGCAAAGGTACGTATTCAATACGCTTCTTTAGAACCAGAATTCGCTCAACGGATTCATCCACTCGCTGGCGCAGCACCGCGCTTTTTCGGGCCGCTGCAAGGATCGTCGTAAACGCCCGCTGCAGGAGGGGAGTGGTTTGTGAAAAGAGCAAGAGGTCATTTCCGGCTTCCAGGGCGCGAACGAACAATTCCGGAGTCAGGCCAAAGCTTGTGACTGCTCCCATAGTCAGATCGTCAGTTATTGTCAGTCCCTTGTAACCAAGTTTCTTTCTTAAGAAACCGTCGAGAATACGCGCGGACAAGAAGGCAGGAATCGGTTTCTCATCACCAAAGCCGTGATAGTACGCGTGTGACATCATCAGCATATCGGCATGCTGAAAAAGCCTTACAAACGGTAGCGTGTCTTCTTGTTGAAGTTGCCGCTTTGTTCGCTCGATCCGTGGGAGCGCAAAATGAGGATCAACGGTTGCTGTGCCCAATCCTGGAAAATGCTTCGCACATGTGAAAATGCCGCGTTTCGAAAGCTCTTCGATGAAAGCTAATGCCAGGCGTGCAACCTCGCCAGGTTCAGCCCCCATACATCTCTCGGCAAAGATCGAGCCCGGCATATGGAGATCGACCACAGGTGCGAGATTGAGATTGAAACCGGTCGCTTCCAGTTCTGCCGCAATGATGCGCGCGCCCGCGCGTAGCTGAGCCGTGCCGGCCGCGGCGAGTTCCGCCATCGACGGCATGATGGTGAATACGTGCTTCAGCCGATCGATACGACCGCCTTCATGATCGATCGCCAACAGCGGCGGAATCGCACACATGTCACGAAGCGTGCTCGTTAGATCGTAGATCTGATCGAAACTTTCGATATTGCGCTGGAAGAGAATGAAACCGCCCGGACGAATCGCATCAAGAAGAGCGCGGGTATCCGCATCCGGACTGCGCCCTTGAAAGCCGACGACAAACAGCTGTCCGATCTTTTGTTCAAGAGTGAGATGCGGATCCCTCATTGGAGCCTATCCGGCCCTCCAGGCCTTCTATTCTGCTTTCTTCTTAAGGTCGGCGAGCAGCCGCAGCGCGTCGAGCGGGGTGACGGTATCCACGTTAATTTCGCGCAGAGCATTCCTCAACTCTTCTTCGAGGGCCGTAAAAAGGGATAACTGATTGATAACGATTTTGGGCTTACGTCTGGCTCGAACCGTCAGATTATCGGATAACTGATGTTCCGTTTCCTCATGTTTTTTGAGGATTTCGCGCGCCCGCTGGGTCACCGGCCCCGGTATTCCGGCTAATTTTGCTACTTCAATGCCGTAGCTCCGATCCGCGGCGCCGGGCTCAACTGTCCTCAGGAAGACGATCCGGTTCTGCGCTTCTTTAACAGCAACGTGGAAATTCTTGATGGCGGGCAAAAGATCGGCGAGCTCGGTAAGTTCATGATAATGCGTAGCAAAGATGGTTTTTGCCCGGAGATTTGCCTGAATATGCTCGATCACGGCCCATGCGATCGAAAGGCCGTCGAACGTGGCTGTGCCGCGGCCAATTTCATCAAGAATGATCAGACTCTTTGGGGTGGCTGAATTGAGAATGATTGCTGTTTCCGTCATCTCGACCATAAACGTCGAACGACCGCGGGCGAGGTTATCGGACGCGCCGATGCGCGTGAATATACGATCGACGATGGGAAATCGCATAAGCTGCGCCGGCACAAACGACCCCATCTGCGCCAGAATGATCAACAAAGCGCTCTGTCGCAGGAACGTCGACTTTCCACCCATATTAGGACCGGTCACGATGAGGATCTGATCAGTCGAGTCGTTCATGAACAGATCGTTCGGAACAAATCGATCCGCGCGATGTTCTTCTCCCAACGCCTCGATCACCGGGTGGCGCCCTTTACGGATGACAAATTCATCACTTCGGGAAACCTGCGGACGCGAGTAGTTGAACTTTTGCGCTGTGGCCGCAAACGAAGCGAGCACATCAAACTCCGCGATAGCTGCGGCGGTTTGACGGATCCGCCGCGCCTCTTCGGCGATGCGATTGCGAACCTGCAAGAAAAGGTTCTTTTCGATTTCCAACATCTTTTCTTCGGCAGTTAGAATTTTCTCTTCGTATTCCTTCAGCTCGGGCGTGACAAATCGCTCGGCCCCGACAAGCGTTTGCTTGCGATCGTAATCGTTCGGAACAAGGTGGAGATTGGCCTTCGAAATCTCGATGTAGTAGCCGAATACCTTGTTGAAGCGAACCTTAAGAGACCCGATTCCGGTGCGTTCGCGCTCACGCGCCTCAACTGAGGCGAGATATGTCTTACTGTTCTTCGATAAGGAGCGCAGTTCGTCGAGTTCGTGATGATAGCCTTCGCGGATCACGCCGCCGTCAGCGAGGACAAAAGGCGGCTCATCGCTGATTGATTTAGTCAGAAGCTCACCCACATCTGCAAGAAGATCAAGACGGGCGAGAAGGTCTGTAAAGCGTTGGGCCTTCACGCGCGTCAGAGCTGCCGCGATCGACGGAAGGCGCGAGATAGAGGCACGCAAAGCAGCAAGCTCACGAGGACCTGCTGTTCCAATAGTGATCTTGCTGAGCAGCCGCTCGAGATCGAACATGCCGTCGAAGGATGTCCTCGATTCTTCGAGCGTAAAGGGTGAGGCTGCCAATTCAGCGACGGCGTCCAGTCGGGATTCGATCTCACGAATATCGATGGACGGACGTACGAGCCAGTTCCGCAGCAGACGCGCGCCCATCCCCGTGCGAGTGCGGTTGATCACGCCTAACAACGTATCCTTTGTATCGCCACTTGATGATTCGAAGAGTTCGAGATTCCGAATGGTGGCTGCATCGAGCATTAGATAGTCGGCCGCTTCTGAATAGCTCAGACCTGTGATGTGTTCGAGCGTGGTCTTTTGTGTTTGGCGAACATAATGAATCAGCGCGCCGGAAGCGCCAATTGCAGCCAACTTTTCAGCAAGCCCGAATCCATCAAGCGTAGCGGTTCCGAATTGCTCGCGTAGGACACGGCCAGCATAATCGGAATCGAAGAGCCAATCGTCCATCGACGTCTTCGCAATACCGTTGTCAAGCCGGCCGAGTCCGTCCTTCAACTTTTCCGGAAAGAGCACTTCGCGTGGAGAGAAGTGTTCAATGTCGAGCAGCAGCCGATTCCAGCGATCAGGCCCGGCGAATTGCGACGCGCGGAGTTCCCCCGTGGAAATATCCAGGAATGCACAACCTAACTCACCGTTGCCATCCGGCCTGTCGGTCAGCGCAAGCAAGAAATTATTTTCACCGGCTGGCAGAACGTTGGTGTCCGTTACGGTGCCCGGTGTGATGATGCGAGTGACTTCGCGCTTGACGAGCTTCACACCTTTTTGAGGCGCTTCCATCTGATCGCAGATTGCGACCTTATATCCTTTGCGCAGGAGTCGTGCGATATAACTGTCGGCCGCATGGTAGGGGACGCCGCACATCGGTATTGGTCTATCGCGCTCTTTGTTGCGAGCCGTCAGTGTGATTTCCAGCTCACGCGAGGCGGTAACGGCGTCATCGAAAAACAATTCGTAAAAATCGCCGAGACGGAAGAGAAGCAGTGCGTCCGGTGTTTCCTGCTTTACGGCGTGGTATTGCCGCATCATCGGGGTGAGATCTTCGTGCATCTTCGTGGTCTTAGTGTCTTGGTGGTATCACCACAAAGGCACCAAGACACAAAGGCTTCTATCCGAAAAACACCGAAGCGTCATCAAAAACTTTCGGATCGAGCAGCTTTTGGGAGAGCGCTTCCTCGATAGGCACGGCAACAATTTCCGTTCCGCGCAGTGAAGCTATGTATCCGAATTGCTTGTCGCGGATCAACTCTACAGCCTTCAGCCCAAAGCGCGTTGCGAGTACGCGGTCATAGGCCGTGGGCGTACCGCCTCGTTGCACGTGTCCCAGGACGGTGACGCGCGTCTCAATTCCTGTTCTCGTTTCGATCTGACCGCCGAGCCATTCGCCGATGCCGCCGAGTTGGGCATGGCCAAATTCATCGATGTGGCCGGGTTTGGTCATCACCTTGTGTGTTTCGTCGGGAGTAGCTCCTTCTGCGACGACGACAATTGCAAACTCTTTCCCTCGGTCGATCCGTTTTCTGATGAGCGCGCAAACTTCATCGACGTTGAATTTCCGCTCGGGAACGAGAATGCAATCGGCTCCGCCGGCCATCCCGGAATGGGTCGCAATCCAGCCGGCGTGACGACCCATAACTTCGACAACCATGACCCGCTTGTGGGACTCGGCTGTTGTGTGGAGGCGGTCGATGGCTTCCGTGACGATCTGAACCGCGGTATCGAAACCGAAGGTGTAATCCGTACCTGCAAGATCGTTATCGATAGTTTTCGGGACGCCAACGATGGGATAGCCTTCCTGGCGGAAGAGTTTGTGCGCCACGCCCAACGTATCTTCGCCGCCGACGGCGACCAAATAGTTCAAACCAAACCTTTGCCAGTTCAGCTTAAGTTTTTGAACATCTTCAAGATTTTTGAATGGGTTCGTGCGGGAAGTTCCAAGTATTGTGCCGCCCCTCGGCAAGATCCCGCTCACTGAAAAATCGGTGAGAGGTTCGACATAGCCGTGGATCAGGCCAGCCCAACCCTTCTTGATGCCCAAAACGTCATAGCCGAGAGCGTGAGCACGGCGAACAACAGCGCGAATCACTGCGTTTAGACCGGGGCAGTCACCGCCGCCCGTCAAAATCCCGATTTTCTCCATGCCCCCTCCGATTTACCCACAACGACATCTCCTATAATAAGACATGCGTGTTTTGGCGGTCGATACGAGTTCGGAGCGCGGCAGTGTCTCCATAACCGACAACGGCGAGACCCTTGGCGAAGTCCGCCTCGCGTCCTCGATACAGTATTCAGAGCGGTTGTTCCGATCCATCGAGTTCCTCTTCCAACACTTGCCATTCCAACTGTCCGAAATTGATGTCTTCGCCGCAGCGCGAGGACCTGGGTCGTTTACCGGTTTACGTGTGGGATTAGCCGCAATGGAGGCGTTCGTTGCAGCTCACAACAGACGAGGCGTAGGGGTTTCGACACTCGAAGCGCTCACGTGGAAAACGGGCATTCGCGACGTACTGATCGCCCCTACGATCGACGCCCGGCGAGGCGACGTTTATGGCGGACTTTATCGCCGTGCCGGCGGAAATGGCCAGCGAGATAGTCTTGTTGAAGATCGACCGCCGGTCGTGCTAAAACCCGCCCAATGGTTAGCCTCTTTGCCTCGGGAACCGCTGGTTTTTTGCGGAGACGGAGCATATCGCTATCGTTCGCTGATCCAGGAACAACCGGAGTGGAGCGTCCATTCCATGGACCTCTATTTGGCATCAACAATTGCAGAATTGGCCTGCATGCCCAACAGCGGACCGCTAACGCCGTTGTACGTCCGCAAGACGGACGCGGAGATTGCGCTTGAAAGCGTTGGACATCAAGATTCGTAAGGTTCGCAAAGGCGATATCGATCGCATCATCGATATCGAGCGGTCCTGGCAACACCTCTCGCACTGGTCTATCGACAGCTACTATCGTTTGTTGAACGACGACAGCTTTACTTCGAGCTTTGTTGCTGAAATTGAAGACGACAACGGCCGGCCGAAGATAGTGGGCTTTGTGATTTTTCATATTGCGGCTGATGTTTCGGAAATCTACAACATTGCCGTGGAGAGTAGCTATGCGCGATGCGGTATCGGTTACCAACTGATGGCGGCAGCTATAGGAGAATCGACGCGCCGCAAAGCCTCGAAGGTCGTTTTAGAAGTACGGAAAACGAATAATCCGGCCATCAATTTCTATCTGAAATTCAAATTCAGGATCGGTGGAGAACGAAGGAATTACTATTCGAATCCGGTTGAAGATGCGTATGTCATGGAGCTAGAGATTTCGGATTGAACCGCGGTCCGCCGTGTGCTACGGTGGCCCTAAGGTCTGAGTTTCCATCCTAATAGGAGGAGCGTGATGAAGATGAAGGAGGAGGAGATCAAGGAACACTTGATTTCCTCGAGTCCAGAGTTTCGCCGGCTGGTCGAGGAACATCAGCAGTATGAAGGGCGTCTCGCAGAGTTGCATAATCGCCATCACATGACGGAGCACGATCACCTTGAAGAAATCCAACTGAAAAAAAAGAAGCTCCAACTGAAGGATCAGATGAACGCTATGATCTCCAAGTTTCGGAGCGAGTTGAGTCATCAACATACATAGAGAATCTGCAACGCCGCGGATTATCCGGGTCACACCGATCAAATCCGGGTAATCCGCGAAATCCGCTGCTGACAATCCTTCCTTCATTGCATTCATGATCGTAAAAGACGCATTCCGTTTCCTGATTCCTCTTTTCGTGTCCGCGGCTCTAGCATTCGTACTTGGGCTGTACTTGGCGGCCTTTTTAGTGATGCTGCTGGGGGCGTTTGTGGCATTCTTTTTTCGAAATCCGAACCGGGAGATCCCGTCGGACCCGCGCGTGATCGTCTCGCCGGCTGATGGGCGCGTCGTTAAAGTAGAACGAGTGGGCAAGGTTACGAAGTTGAGCATCTTTCTCTCGATTTTTGATGTTCACGTCAACCGTAGCCCAATGGCGGGTCGCATCGAGACGATCGACTATAAACGCGGAAAATTTAGGCCGGCGTTCAATCACGCGGCAAGTGTCGAAAATGAACGCAATATCGTAATGGTGGCCCAAGGCGACATAAAATTGGTTTTTACACAGATTGCAGGCATCATCGCGCGCCGCATTGTATGCTGGAAGAAGGTTGGTGATGATGTTGCCAAAGGGGAAATTATTGGTCTTATTCGATTCGGATCGCGTGTCGACGTGCTATTCCCGGCGGGCACGGAAGCGACTGTCGAGCCCGGAATGCGGGTTCGCGGGGGTTCAAGCGCGATCGGAATCATTAAAAAGCCATTATGACTGAACGACGCCAACGGGGACGGATTCGGGATCGGGCCCAAATACACCGCAGTCTTTCGATCGTGCCGAGTCTGTTCACCATCGGAAATATCTTCTGCGGATACTACTCCATCATTTCAACGTTGCGCGGTAATTGGGATTACGCTGCCATTCTCATCGGAGTCGGCTACATTCTGGATGGCCTCGACGGTCGTATCGCTCGATTAACAAAAACCGCCAGCGACTTCGGCCTTCAGCTCGATTCGCTTGCTGATGTCGTGACGTTCGGTGTCGCCCCCGCTATTCTCGCGTTCCACTGGGGTTTCAGCGCCACTGAAGGCATGCCTGGGAATGTCGTCAAACACGTACATCAATTGGGATCCGTCGCCAGTTTCCTATTCGTGGTTTGCGGGGCTCTAAGGCTCGCGCGATTCAATTTGCAGTCAAAGAAACCACCCGAAACGGGTTCGAAGCGTTACTTCGTCGGCCTGCCGATTCCTGCGGCGGCGGGAATGGTCGCCGCTGTTGTTCACTTCTTCAAGAGCCCCACTCTGATGATTGGATCGGGGCTGTTGTGGGCATTATTGATCCTGTTGCTCGCATTTTTGATGATCAGCACAGTGCGCTACTTCAGCTTTAAGGAACTCGACGTCAAAAAGGCAAAACCGAGCCTGGCGCTCTTCGTCACGGCAATGCTGATCTGCTTGATCATCTTTTACTCTGAAGAAGTCCTGCTGGCGATGGCGACGATCTACGTTAGTTCCGGTTTGATTGCCAAGCTGACGCAAACAGTGCGTCGTTTCCTTCCAGGCAGTGTCAGCCCCGCGTCCGAGCCTGCGCATGGTAACATCAAGAGTTAATCTTTATGGATTTGCATCGTCTCCGCAAATCGCCGAACATTGCGATCGTCGGTTCGACGTCTCTTCTGGGAAAAGAACTCCGCGAGATGCTCGAAACCCGTGGTCTGCCGATGGGCCGGCTGGTACTTCTTGAGACCGAAGAGTATGCCGGCCTGCTCCAGGAGTTCGCCGGGGAGATTCAGATCACGCAGGTCATTTCTCCGGATGCTTTCGAAGATATCGACATCGCATTTTTTACTTGCGGGCCGGAGATCATGCACTCGTATGTGGCGAGCGGCGCCAAATTTCCCGATCTCACCATTGACTTGACGCAAGCAGGGCGTGAAGGGACGGTTTACCTTCACGGAATTTCCGATCCGCGATTACTTCGCACGCAGGGGTATTTTGTGAACCCCCACGCTGCCACGATCGTTATTGGGCGGATTCTTTCGCACCTGCACAATAGGTTTGCCGTCGAGTCAGCGGCCGTAACAATTCTCGAGCCGGCTTCCGAGCGAGGCAACGCAGGCGTGGACGAGCTCCAGGAACAGACGGTCAGCCTTCTCAATTTTCAACAACTGGAGAAGAAGGTTTTCCATGGGCAGCTCGCGTTCAACATTCTGCCGGAACCGGAAGCGTCTGTGCGGACCGAACACCGAATCTTGAATCAGCTCGAAGCGATTTTCGGTAAGACCTTTCCTAAACCACTACTGAACGTCGTGCAAGCACCGGTTTTTCATTCCCATTCTTTCTCGATGTTCCTGACGGTGTATGCCGGGACTGAGGAGTTATCTGCACACTTCTCGCAGGATCCAACCTTCCTGATAAATGACCCAGACGATGTGACCGCCGGTCCTTCACCAGTGAGCGTAGTTGGAAGCGACAAGATTCACATCGAGCGTCTGCGAAACGTTGGGCAAGCCGGTAGCCACGCACTGTGGGTTGTGGCCGACAATCTGAGGATCGCTGCATCGAACGCCATACAGACTGCAGAACACATCATGCTTGCGCCGGCTCTGGAAGCGTGACATTGGCAGACGCGCTTCGTGCCGGATTCGCTCTCGCCCATCAGCGAGTCGGCCTCGTTTTCCTGGACATTTTATGGAAAGCGATCTGGATCGTAATCACCATAGGCGCGTTGTTTGTAGCCGCATCATGGATTACCTCGGACCTGCTGGCGATTTCATGGGAAGACGCACGAGTCGGCGCGGTGAACGGCTTGATCGCAGCAACGCTATTGCGCAGGTTTTGGAGCGCCAATCAAACAGTGATTTTGTCCATCCTGGGACTGGTGATGGTCTTGTCCATCGTCACATGGCTTCTCCTCGAGGCTCTTTTCCGACGGAAATTCGTAGTCTGGACCATTGGAACATTTCACATTCTGCTCCTCTCAAGCGCGGCAAAGTACGCGATGTTGTTCGCTGCGAGTTTGCTGCTCATTCCCGCGGCATTCGCCGGCGCAGCGACGATTGCAATCGTCACTTTCGTTGCACTCGGCTTCCTGCTTACACTTCTCGACACCCTCATTCGCGCCGACGCGACCGATCTTCTTGGGACGGACCTCTTCCGGGTCTCAGGTTTGTTAGGAATACTCATGTCCTTTGAAGCTATGGTTGCTGGATCGCTCGGCGCCCTTCTCGTCGCAGGTTTTTCAAACGTAGCGAGTTCGGTGGATGCCATCGCTATGCTCGGCGCAGCGCTTGTTACGGTGCTATTTCTGAGCCTTTTGCACAGTTACCTGCTGCTCGTGAGGTTCTCCGCGATTGCTATAATGAGGCAAAATGTCGTCGAAGTTTGAAACCGTTCTCATTCTCGATTTTGGCGGGCAATACACACAACTCATCGGCCGCAGAATTCGCGATGCGAACGTGTATACCGAAATCGTCCCGTTCAACACGCCGCTCGAAAAAATCAAGCTGATGCAGCCGAAAGGTCTCATCCTCGGCGGGGGCCCCGCGTCCGTCTACGAAAGGGATGCTCCCATTTCAGATCCCGACATCTTCAAGCTCGATGTGCCGGTGCTCGGGATTTGCTACGGCATGCAGCTGATTGGGAAGCAACTCGGCGGCACAGTAGAGCCGGCAAAACATCGCGAGTATGGATCGCGCGAACTGGAATCCACGAAATCTTCATGTCTCCTTAACGGCATGCGCCGGGTATGGATGAGTCACGGCGACCGCATTCTGGAACCACCGTCCGGTTTCGAAGTCACAGCCCGTACTGAGAACACGATTGCTGCGATGGAAGATCCGAAACGGAACATTTTCGGAGTTCAGTTTCATCCGGAAGTAACACACACCGAGAATGGTGACGCTGTGCTGCGACGATTCGTGTTTGATGTCTGTCGATGCCGCGGGGATTGGACTATCGGATCATTCATAGAAAACTCGATCGAGCGAATTCGAAAGCAGGTTGGTGATGGCCGCGCGCTTTGCGCAATTAGCGGCGGCGTGGACTCGACCGTGGCCGCAACATTGGTTTCACGCGCGATTGGGAACCGCCTTGTAGGCGTCTTCGTCAATACGGGTCTGCTTCGAAAAAATGAATTCGAAAAAGTGCTCGCGATGCTGCAAGACAATCTGCATCTGAATGTGCGCGGCATAGACGCATCGGAGCGGTTCCTAAATATGCTGGCTGGAGTGAGCGATCCGGAAAAGAAACGCAAGCTCATCGGCGCTGAGTTCATCCGCGTCTTTGAGGAAGAGGCAGAGAAGACCGGCTCAGTCCAGTTTCTAGTGCAGGGGACTTTGTACCCGGACGTTATCGAATCGGTTTCCGTGAAGGGGCCGTCGCAAACAATCAAATCACACCACAACGTGGGGGGCTTGCCTGAACGCATGCACTTGAAACTGGTCGAACCGTTGCGGGAGTTGTTTAAGGATGAGGTCCGCCGAGTCGGATTGCAGCTCGACTTACCGGAGGATATGGTTTGGAGGCAGCCATTCCCGGGACCGGGACTGGCGGTACGCATTATGGGTGAGATCACGCCGGAGGGCGTCCGAATGCTGCAGGAAGCGGACGATATCCTGGTTTCGGAAATCAAGAAAGCTGGATTATACCGCCAGATCTGGCAATCCTTCGGTGTTCTACTCCCTGTGAAAAGTGTCGGCGTCATGGGTGATATTCGTACCTACGAACATACGCTTGCGATTCGCGCCGTTCACAGCAGTGACGGCATGACCGCGGATTGGGTCCGTCTTCCTTACGACTTAATGGAGGTGATTTCGAATCGTATCGTCAACGAGGTGAAGGGAATCAACCGCGTTGTTTACGACATCACATCCAAACCACCGGCAACTATTGAGTGGGAATGATGTCGTCTTTCGTTCACCTGCATCTTCATTCGGGTTTTAGCCTTCTCGACGGCGCCTGCGACCACGACACCCTTGCGAAAACTGCAGCAAAATACAAAATGCCCGCCGTTGCCGTCACCGATCATGGAAATCTATTCGGCGCGATCGGTTTTTACGAGGCTGCGAATAAAGCGGGAGTGAAGCCCATCATCGGCTGCGAGATGTATGTCTCGAAGACCAGCCGCCACGATCGGGATCCCGCCAACGGCCGGCCAAACCACCTGATCGTCCTCTGCGAAAACGAGAAGGGATATCAGAACCTGGTGAAGCTCGTATCGAAAGGATATCTTGAAGGTTTCTACTATAAACCTCGAGTAGATAAGGAACTTCTGCGCGAGCATGCTGAAGGACTGATTGGCCTATCTGCTTGCCTCAACGGCGAGGTATCCGCAAACGTTCTGGGCGGACGGATTGAACAGGCTGAGAAGGCAGCAGCGGAGTATCAGGATATTTTCGGAAAAGATCGCTTCTTTCTCGAAATTCACGATCACGGTCTGGAAAAGCAGCGAAAGATCATCCCAGATATGTTGCGCATCGGCGAGCGGACCGGCATTCGAGTGGTTGCCACGAACGACTGTCACTATATGCGTCAGGACGATTGCCGAGCGCACGATATTCTGCTGTGCATCCAGACCGGCAAGACAGTGAACGATCCGAACCGCATGAAGTTCTACACGGATCAGTTCTATTTCAAAACACGTGAACAGATGGACCGTGTGTTCGGCGAAATTCCGCAGGTGCTCGATCAAACAGTGGAGATCGCAGAGCGGTGCAGCTTGAAGCTGCAAAAGGTCGAAGATCCATTTCCGGAGTTCGTCGTTCCACCTGGATTTACGATCGACACCTATTTTGCGAAAGTCGTTCGCGATGGTTTCCAGGACCGCCTCGCCTATCTCAACCCGCTGGCCGACCGCGGCGAACTGAAGAACACGATTGCTGAATACGAAATGCGTCTCGAGCAGGAAATCGAAATTATTCAGCGCATGAAGTATCCGGGGTATTTCCTGATCGTCTGGGATCTCATCCGCTATGCTCGCGAGAACGACATTCCGGTTGGTCCAGGTCGCGGATCGGCGGCGGGGAGTCTCGTTTCGTATTGCATGCGCATTACAGATATCGATCCGCTTCAATATGGACTTCTCTTCGAGCGCTTCCTGAACCCCGAACGCATCTCGCTGCCTGATATCGATATTGATTTCTGCATGAACCGTAGAGCATCTGTTATCGACTACGTCACGAAGAAATACGGCCGGGAAAATGTGTCCCAGATCATCACGTTCGGAACGATGGCCGCGCGCGGCGTGATCAAGGACACAGGCCGCGGCATGGAGATGCCGTATGCGGAAGTCGATAAGATCGCGAAAATGATACCGGCGGAGCTGCACATCACGCTCGACAAGGCCATGACGCAGAATCCGGATCTGAAGAATCTTATTCAGAATGATTCGCGGGTTAGAGAACTGATTGAGGTCGCGAAGCGTCTGGAAGGACTCGCGCGGCATGCCTCGACGCACGCTGCGGGAGTCGTAATTTCACCGAAGCCCATCTCCGAGTTCGTACCGCTCTATAAGTCGAACAAGGATGAAATCACGACGATGTATCCGATGACGGACGTCGAAAAGATGGGCTTGCTGAAAATGGACTTCCTCGCCCTCACGACGCTCACCATCATCGATGACGTTCTGAGGATGCTCAAACAGTACGAAGGCATCGATTTGAACATGGATACGCTGCCG
>DATFXZ010000577.1:0-3413 GCA_035315305.1 Terriglobia bacterium
CTGGACTGGCTTGAAGGCGAAGCGAAGAAGCGCTTCATGATGCATTACAACTTCCCGCCATTTTCGGTCGGTGAGGTTTCGCCCTTGCGTGGTCCCGGCCGCCGCGAAATCGGTCATGGCGCGCTGGCCGAACGCGCATTGCTGCCGATGATTCCGGATGAGGAATCGTTTCCGTACACTATTCGGGTCGTTTCGGACATTCTCGAATCCAACGGATCCTCGTCAATGGCGACTGTCTGCGGCGGGACTCTTGCTTTGATGGATGCGGGCGTTCCTATCAAGGCGCCTGTGGCCGGCGTTGCAATGGGACTCGTGAAGGAAGACGACAATTACGCGGTTTTGACCGATATTGCCGGCGCCGAAGACCATTACGGTGACATGGATTTCAAGGTCGCCGGCACTCGCGACGGCATCACGGCCCTGCAGATGGATATTAAGATTCCTGGTGTCACGTCACACATCATGTCCGAAGCTTTGGCTCAAGCAAAGGCCGGGCGCCTCTTCATTCTGGACAAAATGATGGAAGCGACTCCCGTCGTTTCGGAAGAGATGTCCCCGTATGCGCCGCGCATCTACTCAATGAAGATCCCAACCGACAAGATCCGCGATGTGATCGGACCCGGCGGAAAAATGATCCGCTCGATCATCGAACAGACGGGTGTAAAGATCGACGTTTCCGATGATGGGCGCGTGAACATCGCGTCGGCTGACGGTCCTTCGGCCCAGAAGGCGATCGAGATCATCTCGAACTTGACCGCCACTCCGGAAATCGGAAAGACGTATCGTGGGAAGGTCGTGCGTATTGCCGATTTCGGTGCGTTCGTCGAGATTTTTCCGGGAACGGATGGCTTGCTTCACATCTCGGAAATTGATGAGAGCCGAATTCGCAACGTGAGGGATGTACTCCAGGAAGGCGATCAGGTTATGGTCAAGGTTGTCGGCTTGGAAGGAAATAAGATCAAGCTCTCGCGCAAAGCCGTGCTCCGCGATCAACGACAGAAGCAGGAGCAGAAACACTAAATACTGTCGTCGGAATTATGGTGATTTAGGAAACCACAAAGACACAGAGACACAAAAGGCACAAAGAAACGCGCGTTCGAGAATAGTTGATGCGCGTTTTCTTTGTGCCCTTTGTGTCTCTGTGTCTTTGTGGTTTCTTAACCGTAAGTCACAGTACGTACTTAATCCAAGTCAATCGGCTTGATCGGCATCTCCAGTTCGTCTTTCCGCTTCATCGCTTCTTCGAACTTTTGATCGATTACCTTCATGCGATCTTTTTCCTTCATGAAGGCCTCCTTGAACCGATCCTCCGCCGTTTCTTGATCCTGTTTTACTTTCTGGAACGCGTCCTCAAATGAAACTTTTTTCGTCTTCGGCTTTTCGGTAAAAACCACTTCACCGGATGCCTTATCAACGGTGAGAACCGCGTCACAGCATGTACAAAGCACGCGGATTGTGGATTCTTTTCTGTCCATATGTGGACAGTATACTATGGCCGCTGCGCCACGTTGGCCTGAACCAACTCATCCCTCATTCGCATCGCATCTTGAATCTGCTGTCCCTTCGGGTTTTCGGCAATGTAGCGGTCCAGTTGTTCCAGCGTACTGTCATATCGGTGCAGCTTCAAATAAACATTGGCCAACATCAATCGAACACTGGCCATTTTCGGATCCAGGAAGAACGCTCGTTTGAGCGCGGTCTCCGCGCGATCCAACTCATCTGCTTTGTACAACGCGACGCCAAGACTCAAGAAAGCCGGCGCAGAGTGTGAATTGGCCTGTACGGCCTGCTCGCCGGTCGTTACCGCCCGCTCCGTCTCATTTCTGTTGACATAAATGTCGGTCAGATTCAGAAGAGGCTCGACGGCCGTCCCATTCAGTTCGTGTGCAATTACGAATTCGCGCTCCGCGTCGTCCAGCCGGCCGGCTTCTTTGTACGTGAGAGCGAGTTGATTGTGCGCTTCATAGAAAGTCGGAGCCAGCTCGACTGCATTTTGGAAGTAGCGCATCGCCTCATCGGTCTTTTTCTTCTTGAGCGACTGGTTTCCTTTCTCAAAATACGACACGGCCTTCTTTGGATATCGGCCTAAAAACTCCGAAACGTCTACGACGTTGCTGTTTTTTGATGTACTCGCATTCTTGCGGACCAGAGGAATCAAAACATTTACTTCAGAGACTCCGTCAGTTGCCTCGACCTGCTGATTGACGGTCTCGAATCCTTCAATTTCAACGCGTACGGTATAAAGGCCGGCCGGAATATTGTTGAACGTGAAACGGCCGCCGAGGTCCACGAACGCCGTCTGGATAGGACGCACTCCTGAAGCGAGCAGCGTTACCTGGCATTGGAATTCACAAGAAAAACCGGCGTTGTCAAACATCAGCCGACCTGAGATCGACCGCGGCGCACCTTGCACGAAATTTGAATTGCAGACCATCAGAACATACGCAAACAGAATCGCAGATACTCTGAGCAACCGCATAACTGCGCTCCTGGCCTGATTTCTAGGAGGGCGGTTGCAATTGCTTTACCGGAGAAATACTGGGACGGTTGCCTGAATTGCCTAATTACCTATTACCCGAGATTTGCGAACGTAATTAGGCAATTCAGGCAACCGTCCTAGAATTTCAGAGGAATCGCAATTCCACTCGAGCGGCCAGCGATTGGACTTGTGAGACATCGACGAGGCCTGGGCGAAGCGTGGCTGCATCGGATGCAGCGGCCGCCATCGCGAACCGCAGACATTCGGCAGCCGGCCGTCGATTCAGCAGATATCGCAGGTATGCCGCAACGAATGCATCGCCGGCGCCGATCGGGTTCACATCGAACAGTTGCGGCGGCTGTGCATATGCGCAACGGCCCTCGTGAACCAATACAGCACCTGCTTTGCCCAACGTCAGCGCGGTATGTGCAGCAAGCGTCACGACAGGGGATGAACGTGACCCGTTTGTTAACTGAAAGAACTCTTCCTGGTTGGGTTTCATGAATGCCGGACGTGCCAGCAAGCCCGCACGAAGAACGGGACCGGTAGCATCGATGGCAGTGATCTTCTTTTTCATCCGTGCGTAGTCGAGAATTCGGGCGTACAAATCGTCAGGTAATCCCGTCGAAAGACTGCCTGTCGTGAGAACGCCATCGACCTTCGAAATCCATCGCCTCACTCTTGCGAGTAATTTGTCGCAGGCATCGGATTCGATCTGAGGAGTCTCTTCATTAATAACCGTAGGATGGGTCGCGGCTTGAGTATCGCAGAGAATAGTGCAGGTGCGGCTTTCACCTGAGTACGCAGTAACTACGTCGACGTGAATGCCGAAACGCTGAAGCTGTCGCCGCATGAACGCGGCACTGGCTCTTCCAACAAATCCTAGAAGCACGACATCGCCGCCCAGCTGCCGAAACACCCGCGCGACGTTGCT